>JAWXBO010000135.1:0-4194 GCA_034440175.1 Alphaproteobacteria bacterium | reverse complement strand
GCCCCGATGACAAGGCAATTCTTCGCCTGCCCTACCTTGATGAAATTGTCTGCAACCGCCAGCGCATACACAAAGCCCGAGCACACCGCCTGCACGTCAAAGGCCGCGCCGCGCGTCATACCCAACCGCGCTTGCACGGTGGTGGCCGTCGCCGGAAACGTTTCGTCCGGTGTTGCCGTTGCCAGCACAATCAGATCGATGGCATTGGCGTTCAAATTCGCCGAGCGCAATGCCTCTTGCGCCGCTGCAATCGCCATATCGGAAGTGTATTCGCCATCCGCAGCAATGCGGCGCTCGTGAATACCCGTGCGCTCGCGGATCCATTCGTCGCTTGTGTCCAACAGCGTCGCCAGCTCTTGATTGGTGACCGTGCGCGCCGGAAGATAAGCCCCGGCACCTGCCACCACTGACCGGATGACACTCATCAGGACGCAACCGCCTCAACCGCTACGGATGCTTCGCTCGCGGCCTCAGGCCGGGAGCCGTCCAAGGCCGATGCCGAGGCCGGCAAGTGAGACATGGCGTCGGCGACACGTTGAACGAAATCGCTGCTGCCCATTTCCACGGCCAGGTCGATGGCGGTCGCAAATCCAAGGCCGTCGGTGCTGCCGTGGCTTTTCACGACCACCCCGTTCAATCCCAAAAACACACCGCCGTTGACCGCCCGCGGATCAAGTTTTTTGCGCAACACGTCAAAGCCGGACTTTGAGAAAAAATACCCGATGCGCGACAAGAACGAGCGCGCCATGGCCGAACGGATGTAATGCCCGATCAGCCGTGCCGTGCCTTCTGCCGTTTTCAAGGCAATGTTGCCGGTAAAGCCCGAAGTCACAACGACGTCGACCGTGCCCGCGCTGATATCGTCACCCTCGACAAAGCCATGAAAGCGCATGGGCAGTCCGGAACTGCGCAATGCCACAGCCGCCGCCTTGACCGCCTCGTTGCCTTTCATTTCTTCAGAGCCAACATTCAGCAAGCCGACGCTGGGGCGCTCCAAACCCAAAACCACGCGCGCATAGGCTTCGCCGATCAAGGCAAAATCGAAAAGCTGTCTGGCGTCCGAATCGATATTCGCACCGACATCCAACACGACCGTCTGCCCGCGAATCGTCGGCCAGATCGCGGCAATCGCCGGACGCGACAAGCCTGGAACGGTGCGCAGCTGAACCTTGGCCATCGCCATCAGCGCACCTGTGTTACCTGCACTCACGACCACTTGGGCGTCTTTGTTACGCACCGAATCGATCGAACGCCACATCGAGGTGTTGCGTCCCCGGCGCAGGGCTTGCGAGGGCTTATCCTCCATCCCTACTACATCATCGCAGTGCACGACCTGGGTCACGTTTTTCAGCGCGGGCCGGCTCAGCAAAATGGATTGCAGGCGCGCGTGGTCGCCGTGAAGCAAAAACTTCACCTTGGGATGGCGGACATGGGCGATGGCCAGTCCGTCGATAATGGATTGCGGGGCGTTGTCACCGCCCATGCCGTCGATGGAAACGACGATTTCGCGATTCACCTGCACTCTATCCTTTCAGGCGGCCGCCGATTCAGCATCGGTGAACTATGCGCCCGGACCGTCACGAGCGCTAGCTGGCCTTCTTTTCCACTTCGCGTCCGTCATAGTGAAGGCATTTGGGGCAAACATGATGGGGACGCTTCAGCTCGCCGCAGTTCCCGCATTCAGCATAATCGGGCCGCGACAGGGCATGGTGCGAACGGCGCATGTTGCGCCTGGATGGGCTGACTTTTCGTTTAGGGACCGCCATGGGCCACCTCTCCTGAGTTCTGTGACTGTAACCGGGCTCTTGTCCGGACGCTTGAAACCGCCCAAACAGACCTAGTCGAAATGAAGGGGCGGATAGAATAGGAAACGCCCTGCAAGTTCAACCCCTAGATTTCTGCGGCTTTTTGCAGCGCAATCCACGCAAAACTGCCGATTGGCACGTGATGGGCTCATTTATCGTCTTCAAGCCGCCGCTTCAGCTTGGCCAGCGCGGCAAAGGGGGACTCCCGCTTTACCCCAGCCTCAGCCGCCACAGTATCGAACGCCACGCCGTCTTTGCGCGGATAGGGGTCAATATTCAAAGACAGCTCTTCCACCAAAATCTCTCCCAGGTCCACATCATGGCCTAACAGTTCTGGTGGATCGGCCGCGATCGGATCAACAAAAACGTCAGACTCGTTCCGGCGCGGGACAAGCAAGCCTTCCGGCAAAAACTTTCGCTCAAACTCAGCCTCAACATGGGCACTTACCGGCTCAAGCGTTACAACACAGGTCTGCGTCACTTCGGCCTGCAAGCGACCCGTTAAACGCAGGCCTTTGGCCCGCCACCGGTTCAGAGTGATTTCACCACGCAGAGCCTCGACGCGCTCCACGTCAAGAAATTCAGCGATTTTCACCAATTCGTCAGCCGTCGCAGCAATGGATTGGGCGAGGCCGCCTTCGGTCACTTTCCTCACCGAAACCAACCGGTGAAATTCGTGCGCCACCGGCGGTAGCGGCTCTGTTGGCTTGGTCATGGTGCCGGCCATTCGAATGCGCCCGCGGCAATGACGTTGTCGTCCGCCGCTTTCAGCGATTCTGATGCCGCCCGCACATAGCTGGCGAGAGCATCCACCAGCGCCAAGTCAACCGCCGCATCGCGATAGACGTTGCGATGGAGAGCAGTGCGCAGCGCCACCGCATCCCCGCCCTTAAGCGCCGTTTCGTAGGCCGTAACCCGCCCATAAAATGCAGAAATCATACCCTTCATTTTGCGCGGAACGCCCATATCCCCGACACCCAGCTCGCGCAGATTGAACTCCAGATTGGCAAACATATGATCGAACATGGCCTGCGACAGGCGCTTACCTTCAATGCGAACAGCTTTGAGACGGGGCAAATACAACCCGGCGTGCAACACGATCAAATCAAACCGGCCGTCAATCGTGTCAGCTATGTCAAGTGACTGATAAAACTCGGGTCTACGGGCCTGTTCGACGACGGAATTGTAGATCCATGCCCCTTGACGGGTGAGCCCGCGCCCCTTGGAAATGAACGAAAATAGCGACAACACGATAAGGGAGTTCCTGGGGCTTGATGCGTTTCTCTTGAAATTAGGCCAGCGAGGCGGTAGGTCAACCTTCCGTAAGTTTCCCCATGAAAGGGAGCAGTCAAATGTCCTCGCGAGTTCTTCTTACCGGTACCGTCCTTCTTGTGGCGGGCCTTGCTGCCTGCGCACCCATTCGTGACGTGCGCGGCTATATACCAGATGATGAAAAAGTCGGCGCCGTTAAAATTGGCGCAGACACCCGCGACACGGTGCAGGTCAAGCTTGGCACCCCGTCCAGCACAGCCACTTTTGGTGACCCCACCTGGTACTACATCTCGACTGAGCAGGAACGCTACGCGTTCTTCCATCCCGATATCACAAAGCGTCAGATCCTGGCAGTTGAGTTCAGCGAAGACGGCAAGGTCACGGATGTGCGCAAATACGGCATCGAAGACGGTCAGGTCGTCGCGATGGTGGACCGCGAAACCCCAAGCCGCGGCAAGGAAATGACTTTGCTGCAGCAGCTCTTTGGAAACATGGGCGGCTTACCTGCAGGCGCACCGGGTGCCAGCACCGGCCCCGGCCGTCCGGGCGACGGCCGTTAACCGATCCATTTCAGTGCATAAAAAAAAGGCCCCGGAACCGGGGCCTTTTTCTTTGGATGCGGAAACGCTCAAAGATGCGCAAGTGCTGCAAGCAAAAGCAGCGCCACGATATTCGTGATCTTGATCATCGGATTGATCGCAGGCCCTGCGGTGTCCTTATAGGGGTCACCTACAGTGTCACCGGTCACCGCCGCCTTGTGGGCATCTGAGCCCTTGCCGCCAAAGTGACCATCTTCGATATATTTCTTCGCATTGTCCCAGGCGCCGCCGCCCGACGTCATCGAGATCGCAACGAACAATCCGTTCACGATCACGCCCATCAGCATAGCGCCAACGGCCGATAATGCGGCACCCTTTCCGGCAATCATCCAAACGCCAAGGAACAGCACAATGGGTGACAGCACCGGCAGAAGTGACGGAATGATCATCTCGCCAATTGCGGCCTTGGTCAGCATGTCCACGGCACGGCCATAGTCAGGCTTCTCAGTGCCTTTCATGATGCCGGGCTTTTCCCTGAACTGACGCCGCACTTCTTCCACGACTGCGCCAGCGGCACG
>JAWXBO010000134.1:0-67079 GCA_034440175.1 Alphaproteobacteria bacterium | reverse complement strand
TGATATTTGTTCCGGCGTTGGTCATCAGCGCCGTGGTGGGATTCCCGCTTCACTTCACCTGGCCGGTGCTTGAGGGCTTCAACTTCGAGGGCGGGATCGTTGTCTTGCCTGAGTTGATGGCCCTTGTCATCGCGCTGTCAACCTACACCGCCAGTTACATCGCCGAGATTGTACGCGCCGGCATTCAAGGCGTCGCCAAAGGACAGATCGAAGCGTCCCAGGCGCTTGGGTTGAAACGCTCACCGATCTTGCGGCTGGTTTTGGTCCCCCAGGCCATGCGCCAGATCATTCCACCCTTGACCAGCCAATATCTCAATCTGACCAAAAACTCTTCGCTGGCGGTAGCCATTGCCTATCCAGACCTGGTGTCGGTATTTGCCGGAACCACGCTCAACCAAACCGGACAGGCCATCGAAATTATCGCCATCACGATGGGCATCTATCTGACACTTAGCCTTCTCACCAGTTCGGCGATGAACTGGTACAATGCGCGCATCGCGCTGACGGAGCGCTAGGCCGATGGCAGCACTCAGGCGCCCACCGCGCATCCGGGTTCCCGGACCCATTCAATGGATGCACGAAAATTTGTTCTCCTCGGCGTTCAACAGCGTCCTCACGCTGGTGGCAGCCTTTCTGATCTATCAAACCGTGGTTCCGTTTGTGCAGTGGGCGTTCATTGATGCGGCCTGGAGCGGCAACAGTCGCGACGCCTGCCTGACGTTTGAGGACGGTGCGTGCTGGCCTTTCATCATCGAGCGCTCAGGTCAGATCGTCTACGGCTTCTATGATGTGGCCGAGCGTTGGCGCGTCGATGTTGTTTTTATCATTCTTGGCCTGGGGTTGGCTTGGCTGACGGTTCCAGGAACGCCCGGAAAAATTTACGTTGGCGCCCTCATGGTCGCTGTCTTTCCAATTGTGGCCTTTGTGCTTTTGGTGGGTGGCTTTGGGCTTGTGCACGTTCCGATCGAAAAGTGGGGCGGGTTGTTGATCACCTTGGTTGTCGCGGTGACGGGCATCGTCGTCTCTTTGCCGTTAGGGATTGTGCTGGCCCTGGGCCGCCGCTCCGACTTGCCGGTGGTCAAGGGGTTGTGCGTCGCGTTCATTGAACTGTGGCGCGGTGTGCCGTTGATTACGGTGCTGTTCATGTCGGCCAACATGCTGCCCCTGTTCATGCCGGACGGGATGACGATCAACAAGCTTCTCAGCGCCCTGATCGCCGTGGCGCTGTTTTCTTCGGCCTATATGGCCGAGGTCGTCCGCGGAGGATTGCAAGCCATCAGCAAGGGCCAGTATGAGGCTGCCGCCGCCGTAGGTCTGGGCTATTGGCGCTCGATGGCGTTTGTAATTCTTCCACAAGCGCTGCGGCTGTCTCTGCCCAATATCGTCGGGAACTTCATTGGCCTTCTCAAAGACACTTCGTTGGTGTCCATCATCGGTTTCTATGATCTGCTGGGTATAGTTCAGGCCGGCAACGCCGACGCCGAGTGGGCCACACCCAATACCGCCATGACGGGATATGTGTTTGCCGGGGCCTTGTTCTGGGTCATGTGTTTCAGCATGTCGCGCTATGCGAAGGCGCTGGAGGATAATTTGCAGGCGGGAGAGCGGCGGTGACTGTTGACCTCAAGACCGGCGCTGCCGTTGAAATCATCGGCCTTAACAAATGGTTCAAGACCTTTCAGGCGCTGCGCGATATCAATCTGACCGTTCTAAGGGGTGAGCGCCTGGTCATTTGCGGGCCATCGGGTTCGGGCAAGTCGACCCTCATCCGCTGCATCAACGGATTGGAGCGGCATCAGGAAGGCAGGGTGATCGTCGAAGGCGCCGAGCTGACCGGGGAAGTGGGCAAGATCGATGTCGTACGCGCCAATGTCGGCATGGTGTTCCAGCAATTCAATCTGTTCCCGCATCTCACTGTGCTTGAAAATTGCACGCTGGCGCCGATGTGGGTCAAGCATCTGCCGAAGAAAGAGGCTGAGGCGCTGGCGATGCAATATCTCGAGCGTGTCCATATTCCAGAGCAGGCGAGCAAGTACCCCGGGCAATTGTCTGGCGGCCAGCAGCAACGGGTCGCCATCGCGCGCGCGCTGACGATGCAGCCGCGCATCATGCTGTTCGACGAACCCACCAGCGCCCTTGACCCCGAAATGATCAAGGAAGTGCTGGAGACAATGGTCGAGTTGGCAGGCACAGGCATGACCATGCTCGTGGTCACGCACGAAATGGGCTTCGCACGCACCGTCGCCAACCGCATTGTGTTTATGGACGTCGGAGAGATCGTGGAAGTGGCCGCGCCGGACGATTTTTTCAACAACCCCAAGAGCGCCCGGACAAAGGAATTTCTGGCACAGATACTGAGATAGGAGGAGTTCATCATGCGCTTTGTTGTCATCGCCGTGAGTTTGGCAGTCATGCTGAATCAATTGGCTTGGGCCGGCGACGCAAATCTCTCCGGCCACTGGGCAGGCGAAATGCGTCAAGTCGATCCAGACCAGGAGAGCCG
The DNA here is from genome assembly GCA_034440175.1 of Alphaproteobacteria bacterium. Taxonomy (GTDB): domain Bacteria; phylum Pseudomonadota; class Alphaproteobacteria; order Micropepsales; family Micropepsaceae; genus SZUA-430. Next base: position 64,576 of record JAWXBO010000134.1, on the reverse strand, counting down.
CTATTCGATGGCGCTGAGCCTCAAAGGGTCCGGGGGTACAACTTCATATCCATCACTGAACTGCGGTGGGTCACTCGAGAAGATTGGTGATGCTGCCGGAGGCTACGTTATCTTTCGGGAAAAAATCACCTACGGTGCGTTGAACAGCGATGTGGAACGCGGCTGCATCAACGGCCTGCTGATCATAACGCAGCGCGACGGCAAACTTGTACTGGGCTGGTTCGCAGCTTTTGATGGACTTCCCGCCCTCGCGTCGGCCGTACTGGAAAAGGAAATGGTGCAATCCAAGTAAGAAAGGTTAGTCGATCGGAACGATCTCGGCTTTCTCTTGCGCGTACGGCACAAACCCCATTTTTTGGTACAGGGGCAGCGCGCGGGGGTGATCGAGCGTGTTGGTGTGTACCCAAAGCCGCTCGATTGGTTTTGACCAGGCGGTCTCGATGGCTGTGGCGAGCAGGAAACCGCCCAGCCCCCGCCCGATAAAATCCGCGATCAGTCCGAAGTACGAAAGCTCAGCATCGGGTGGGCCTCGCAAATCGAGTTCGAAATAGCCCGCCGGCGCCCCATCGCAATAGAGCACGAATATCTCGACCCGCTCGTCCTGCACGATGGCGGCAAGCGTATCGTCGCTCATGCGCCGACGTTCGACCCAGACATGTTCGCGGCCAACGGTGTCGTAAAGATACCGATAGAAATGCACAGGTATGCGCCGTGCCTTCAGCAGCATCAAGCGGCCGCCGTCCTGGTCGTGCCGCAAATGCGGGCGCAGCGTTGCTGGACGCGCCTTCATCTCTAGCTTCGTGATCGTAATCAGGATCGGCGGCGGTGTCATGTTTCCAGCGGCAGATCGTGGCGCGAGCCCCATTCCACCCAGGACCCGTCATAAAGGGCGCCGTCCGGTGCCCCCATCGTTTTGAGCGCCAGCAAGATGATCGACGCCGTGACGCCCGAGCCGCAACTGGCAGCGATGGGCCTGGCCACATCAATCCCCGCCGTACGAAATAAATCGGCGAGCGCTTCGGGCGCGCGCAGAGTGCCGTCGGCGTTGATCAGCTTTGAGTAGTGCAGGTTTTTCGCACCGGGGATGTGTCCGCCCCGTACACCCGGCCTCGTTTCAGGATCGGTCGCATTGAAGCGGGCGGGGGAACGGGCATCGGCGACTTGCTCACGCTTTGATGCAATGTTGTTCACCATCTGCGAGGCATCGCGCATGAGCAAATGATTGGGGCGCGGCGTGAAGTGGCGTTCGCTATGAACCGGTTGATAATCTTCTACCGGGCGTTTCTCTGCGACCCACTTGGGGAATCCGCCGTCGAGCACGAATACCTCTTCATGACCCATTGCGCGAAAGGTCCACCAGACACGCGCGGCAGAGAACAAGCCAGCACCGTCATACACAATAATGCGGTGGCCATTTCCCAACCCGAGCTTTTTCATCTGGCTGGCAAATTGTTCAGGCGGTGCAAGCATGTGCGGATAGGGCGAGGATTTGTCCGCTATGGCATCAATGTCGAAGAACACCGCGCCGGGGATATGTGAGTTGAGGTACTCGGCCCGTGGATCGCGCTTCGCGTCAGGCAAATACCAGGACGCATCGACGATGCGCAGATCGGGGGCTCGCAAGTGCTCAGCCAGCCAATCGGTCGTCACCAGTGGACTCATGATGTGTGTTCCAGCCATTTTGGTACCGCTAATCCTTTGGAGAGAAGGAACTCTGGATTGTAGAGACGTGAGGCGTACCGCGTTCCGTAGTCGCACAACAGGGTGACGATCACGTGACCTGGCCCCATGATTTTGGCAAGTCGCAAGGCGCCGGCCACGTTTACGGCACTGGAGGTGCCAAGGCACAGACCTTCGTTGCGAAGCAGGTCGAAGCAATAAGGAATGGATTCGCTGTCCGGAATTTGAAAGGCCTCGTCAGGCGTGAAACCCTCGAGATTTGCAGTGATGCGGCCCTGGCCGATGCCTTCGGTGATAGAAGAGCCTTCGGCCTTCAACTCACCGTGTTTGTAATAGCTGAACAAGGCGGCGCCGAATGGATCGGCAAGCGCGACCTTGATCCTGGGATTGAACGCCCGCAAGGCGGTGGCCACACCAGCCAGAGTTCCGCCCGTTCCGACCGCGCTGACGAAGCCGTCAACCTTGCCACCGGTCTGGCGCCAGATTTCGGGTCCGGTTGTGTCAATATGAATTTGGCGATTGGCGACGTTGTCGAATTGGTTGGCCCAGATGGCGCCGTTGGCGTCCTGGGTGTTGCGCTCTTCGGCAAGGCGGCCAGAAAATTTGACATAGTTGTTTGGGTCCTTGTAAGGCACAGCAGGCACTTCGATGAGTTCGGCCCCAAGTTGGCGCAACGTGTCTTTTTTTTCCTGGGTCTGTGTATTGGGAATGACGATGACCGTTCGATAGCCCAACGCGTTGCCAACCACAGTGAGGCCGATGCCGGTGTTGCCGGCGGTACCTTCAACAATCGTGCCCCCGGGTTTCAGCGTCCCTCTGCGTTCCGCGTCGCGGATGATGCCAAGCGCAGCCCGGTCTTTCACCGATTGACCTGGATTCATGAACTCGGCCTTGCCCAGAATCTCACATCCGGTCTGTTCGGAAAGGGCCTTGAGCCGGATCAGCGGGGTATTGCCAATGGCATCGATGACGCTGTTGCAGATGTTCATGAGGTGTCCAGGGCGGCTGTGCAGGCGGAGTTGTAATCATCTCCGCCGCCCGCATCAAGCCAACAGCGCCCGCACCTTGCCGAATGCAACAGGAGTTTGGGGTGGGAATCAATGGGGGGAGAAAATTGTACCAACCGGCCGGATTTTAGATCCATCGCGAACTAAAAGAGGTCGTCATGGCCGGCTCTTGTCCCGGCCACCCAGAACGCGCACGTCCGTGCGCGTGAGAGACATTATTTCACCGCGAAGGCGCGAAGGACACAAAGTTCCTTTGACATCTTCGCGTGCTTCGCGTCTTCGCGGTGAATTTGATTTTCTGCTTCGCGTGCCGTAACTTTGGTCGGTTGGTAATACCCGCCTTAAAGGCTCATCGCGCGTTTCGTGAAGGCTTCCATATACGTCAACGGTCTGGTCAGTTTGGATGGATCGTCGACCGTGATGTTTACACCTCGCAAAATCCGGCGCTGAACGGTGCCGGTGTCCCTGCATGTGTCAATGTCAATGATATTGAGACAGCCGGAGTCCTGTTCGAAAGCTCCGAATGCGGAAAGGCCCGCGCCAGTAACCTCCGTCAGGATGGCGCGATTGACCCCACCATGCGCAACGAGCAACAGGTTGATCCATCCCGTGGAGTTCATGATTTTATCGAACCCAAAGAACACGCGTTTGGCAAAGTCTGAGAATTTTTCACCCTGGGCGTAACAGGCGTCCGGCTCGGCGGCGCGAAACATGGCATAGGCGTAGTCGACGGGGCTCATTTTGGCGCGCGCGACTGGGTCGCCGCCGCGAATTTCTTCGAGTAGCCCTTCGACCTCAAGTGTGAGGTCACGGCCATTGAGAATGATGCTCGCAGTCTCGCGCGTTCGCAGCAGGCCGGAGCACACTGCGCGATCAAACGGCGCTTCCCGCAGTAACTCGGCCATGCCCGTAGCTTCTGCGCGCCCCTTTGGGGTGAGTGGAACAAGACGCGAGTCCGGCGCCCTGCTGCCGTCGCCGCGAATATACTCCGCCTCTGCATGCCGCATAAGATAAATGCGCCGGCGTGTGGTGTGATCGAAAGGAAGTTCCAAGTGCTTTTACCTTTGCGGGGCCAGTTTGAGTGCATAATCACGAATGTCATGCGGCCATGTCGAGACGAGTTCGGAAAACCGGTCGAGATCGTTTGCAAAGAGGGCGCGCAAGGCTTCCTCGTAGTCTGGCAAATTTCCAGCGATTGAAGACATGAATCGATACGTGGCCTCGTGTGCGGATCGCACGTGATCTTTGGTTTGGTTGGTCCGGCGCGCTTCATCAACAAGTTTGCGCAAGGCAACAGAGGCGCCGCCAGACTGCGCGCTCAGCCATTCCCAATGCCGCGGCAGCAAGGTGACTTCACGTGCGACGACCCCAAGCTTGGGCCGTCCAGGCGCGCGCCGGACGATGGTACCGGACTCTGCCAGCGGGTGTTGATTTAGCCGTTGCAAAATGTCCGCAGCAGTCCCGCGCGTGTCGATATCGATTGGCTGTCCGGAACTATCATCAAAAATGAGAACCTGATTTGACGCGGACGTAGAATCGCGGCCGTTCAGGGTCAGTGCAATGTCTCTCAACGGCCCCCGGGCCAACACGCGCGGCCCCTCAAAAGCGGTGCAAAGGGTCTGGGCGAAGTCGTTCATTTTCGGCGGCTTCCTCGGAATCGAGGGTTGTATTATCCGGGTAAAATAAGATTGTCAATATCATCCGGGTAAAAACATCCCGCGTCTTCCAATTGCGTGTAGCACACGCAAGAAAAGCTAGATGGCTCCCCGGGCAAGATTCGAACTTGCGACCAACCGGTTAACAGCCGGTTGCTCTACCACTGAGCTACCGAGGAACATTGGTGTAGCTTTGCCTACCCAAAGGGCAGGGGCGTGCCTATATCAGAGCGTCTTGTATCACGAAAGTAGAATTCGGCGCACGGGAGTCTTGTGGTGTCGCACATCAAAGTCGGCAAATACAAAGTCAAGGTTCCGCGCTCGAAAACAGGGCGAAAAGTGCTTGGTGGCGCGCTGTTGGCGGGCGGCGCATTCTGGTGGCTGCCGGTGCTTGGGTTATGGATGGTGCCCGCTGGCTTGGCCGTGCTGTCGGTCGATTCGCCCAAGGTGCGGCGGTTTCGGCGAACCCATGAAGTTCGAATTGTGCGCTGGTGGCGCGCCCGCGCTACCAGAACCCGGAATGAAAAAGGGCCCGGTGAAGAACCGGGCCCGAAGTTTGGGTAAATGGTGGGGTGTCTTCATGGGAAGACGAGGCCACTTTCGGCGGATATAGTTAACAAATGGTTAACGCCATCTGCAGCGGGCGGCGAATAAGCAGGACGCGCTGATAAATGCACTTCACCGCCCTTCTGCAATTTGCGCCTTAATCTGTTGCGCTGCCAGCGCATATCCACCATCGGCACCGTCGATAAAATGGACGTGTTTTCCGTCCTCGGTCGAGCTGACAAAGCAGGTCATCAGCGCCGCCGAAGCGCGGTGCAACCCATAATCGATCAAATTTTGTCTCCGGGCGGCCGCCAGAATCGACTCTATGTGATCGGCTTCAGGTGCCGAACAATCAATGACCAACCGCAGAGAATCACTGAACTTGCGATAGTCGGAGTGCGAGGGCAGCGCGCGTTTGTATTGAGCGCCGTGATATCCGCCGACGGCCAGGCCAGTCAGCTCGGAAAATTTGGCGAGCAAGGATTGACCATAAACTTGAAACACAGAATGCCCAAAGGCGCGTTCGGCACTGGCGCCGCGCGGCGGCCAATTTGACTTGAGGCCTTCAAAGGTTACGGGACAGGCATCGCACCGGACGATGTTTTTGATACGGGTGTAGATGGTCCGGTAGGCGTCGGGCAGGACAGCGGTTTCATCTCGGGCACGGATGATCACTGACAGCATGACGCCGTTTTGCGACTGCAATGGGCTCCAGCGGCAAGACAGCCCGGAGAGGTCGGCGTCTTGCGTGGTATCTGTCACGATCACCGCGAAGGCCGCACCTTCGGGTGATTTCGCAATCATTTCGGCACAGTCGATGCCGCCGCCTGAAATCATGGCGAGCCTGCGCTGGGGAGTCATAGCCAGGAAGGCAATGCGAACGTCTTTGCCTTTTTTGCGAATGGCCGCGACAGGCACCAGTGCGCATCTCAAGTCCAGGTTGAGAACGTTGCGGCTGATTTTCTGAACGCCTGCGAGGGCTCGGCGCGAGGCTGAACCCTGTTCAGCAGGCACAAGCACGATTCCTCCATCGCCACCGAAGGCAAATGGAAGTTCGACGTTAGGGCAGGCATTCTGCACAGCAGCAATCGTGGCAGCACCGGCGAGGTTTACATCCTTGTAACGCCCCGCAGCGATCGCAGGCGTGGACCCGGCAACATCGCCGATGGCAATCAACCAATCGTCCGGAACAGGTTTGTAACTGTCGCTGTCGAGCGCTGATGCAAAGTCAGTGAATTCCGGAACCTGCACAAGCGATCCTGTTTATGTGGTCAGCGCCGCAGCGCCGTCGGGTTCGCGATGCCGCTGCGCCATAAGCTCTAAGCATTTCGCAAATATGAAGGCCCCGGCAAACCCGGTCATCATCAAGCTTGCCGCCATGATAGGCCTGTAGAACAGCCACGCCAGTGCAATTGTGCTCAGTCCAAGGGGTACTGTCAGCACCAGTGCGGTGCTGACAGAAGATACCGAAGGCCACCTTCCGGGAAATGACAGTGCGGCCGCACGCGATTTCATTGGTACTACGATGACCGTGAACCCAATCCACAGCATGAGCATGGCCGTGCCGCGCAGCACCCAGGTTAATGTACTGTCGATGTGCTTTTGGCTGTCGAACAACTGGTTGGCCGATTGCGCCCCCAGCTGTACAACAAACAAGTCGTCACCATTGCGCAGTTTATACGGCGTAAAGCCAAGTCCGGTTTGCTGCGCCAGGATAGATACCTGTGCCGGCGCTTTGAGTGCGGCATAACGAACGCGCAAATCACCCAAGGTTGGACGGGCTGGGTTAAGCGACAAATAGAAATCAGTTCCATATTTTGTCCAACCGGCAGGTGTGGTCGCAGGCGTCAGCGGCGCCGCCGCCTCAAGATTTGCCAACGCCGCTTCGTTCAGCGCGAAGGCGCCGAGTTTGGCGTCCGACGCAGTCCAGTTCTGCGACGTCAATTGCAGCTTGGGGTTTGCGTGCGTGTCTGGCTCATGAAAACTCGACGAGTCCTGCCAGTCGCTCGACCAGCCCAGTTTGTAGGTCGCGGACTGGTGAAGTTTTTGCGGGCCTTCGCCTGATGCCACGGCCGTCTCGATCCATTGAAACATTTCGACAGTGCGTGCAACGGCGAGCGTGTCATCAAAAACCAGATCGAGGTCACTGTCTTGGACAGGCAGCGTGACGTGCACCTCGCCGCTCACATGTACGAGCCTGCCTTCGTTACCAGGTTCGGCCAACTCTGCAGACGTGCTGACCGGTATGGACCCTTCGCCCAGCACTCGATCAGCCTGAACAGTGCGATCTTCATTCCACCAAAGCAACGAAACTGAGGCGGCGAGAAAAATGAAGCCACCAACAACGCTGGCCGGGGAACTCGCCAGCCGCTGCAAATTTCTCTTAAAAGTGTGAGGTCTTGGCACGGGCGCTTACCTTGTGCGTGAATTTGCACAAAGATTACGCCAGCTTGCACCAAAGAACTGTTAAATGGAGGCGACGCCCGGAATTGAACCGGGGTTCGAGGTTTTGCAGACCTCTGCGTAACCACTCCGCCACGTCGCCATCTTTGAAGTGGGCCGCTCCTATAGCAGAGAGGTTGTCGCGCCACAAACGCCCGTTGCGACCGCATTGTCATAGCCCAGTCACACCGATATAAGCGCGCATACTCCCAATTTTTGCCGGATTTCCGCGATGCCAGATATGTCTCATGCCCGCCACCACATGGTGGAGGGTCAGGTTCGAACCAATGACGTCACCGACCCCAGGATCGCAGACTTGATGCGCCGCATAGAGCGGGAGCGTTTCGTGCCGCCCGATAAACAGGCACTGGCTTATGCCGACGCCTGCGTTGAAGTGAAGCCCGGACGATTTCTAACCGACCCCAGATCGTTCGCGAAATTATTGCAGTTGGTCGATGTGCAGGAGTCCGACCGCGTCTTGGACATCGCTTGCACCACCGGCTATTCGAGCGCCGTGCTGTGCGGGCTCTCCAGCGACGTCGTGGCGCTTGAAGAAGATGAAGACCTGGTGAAATTCGCAGCCCCTATTTTGCGGTCCTGCGAAAAGCTTGGACGCTTGAATGGTGTTGTCGGGGCACACAAACTTGGCGCACCAAGTCAGGCGCCATTCGATGTGATTTTTGTCAATGGCGCTGTTGCCGAGATTCCAGAAGCGTGGACCGGGCAACTTAAAGAGGCCGGCCGAATGGCGGTCATCGTGAATAATGGCCCAATCGGCAAGGCCTACTTCTGCGTGCGGAAATCGGGAACCCTTGGACATAGGGTTGCATTCGATGCAACTGTGCCCGTTCTTCCGGGCTTCGAACGCACGCGCTCGTTTGTATTCTAGTTAATGGATTGTGTTGTTATCACAGCACCTTAACACTAAAAGTTAAACCGATATTTACGACTACGGTTATAACCTGCTTAGGTATGAGCGGTGTAGTAAGGGCAAAAGTGCTGTGGGTAAGAAGTGCAATTATATCGGAGCGTTGGGGCTCGGATTTCGTGCGGGTTTATTGGCGAGCGTGTTGTGGCTGCCAACCGCGCAGGCCGCCGACACGTTGAACGATGCGTTGGTCAAAACGTATAACTCAAATCCGCAATTGATGTCGGGACGCGCAAACCTGCGCGCGACAGACGAAGAGGTATCTCAAGCCATCTCGCAGTGGCGGCCGAGAATTACGCTGAGCGGAAATTATTCGCACATTGAAACCGAGACGAAAATTGATCCAACGCCGCTGCCGGGAAACCCATTGGGTGTGAACATTGAACGGCGTAACGACCCTTGGGATGCGGACGTGACGGCCACGCAGACGGTCTTCGCAGGTGGCAGAATTCTGGCGCAACGCCGTCAGGCCGACGCGCAAGTGCGGGCCGAGCGCGCGCGCTTGCATTCGACTGAGCAATCCGTGTTTCTCGATGCGGTGACCTCGTTTATGAACGTTGTGCGCGACGAGGCAGTCGTCAAACTCAATCAAACCAACGTCGAATTGTTGAGAAAGCAGCTTGAAGCGGCAAAGGCGCGCTTTGATGTCGGCGAAATCACCCGAACGGATGTATCTCAGGCCGAAGCTCGCTTGGCCGGCGGTTTGGCGCAACTGACGTCGTCGGAGGCCAATCTCATTGCCGCCCGCACGTTTTTTGAACGCACCGTCGGAGAATCACCGGCTACACTCGAAACCAGGCCTCTTGTCCCGGAATTACCCCGGAGTGAAGCCGCCGCAAGGGCGACGGCGAACGCACAATTTCCCGGTCTGGTGGCGGCGCGCGAATCTGAAGATGCGGCCGACTACGCAATCGACTTCGCGGTGGGGCAGATGCTGCCAACCGTCAGCGTGCAGGCAAGCTATGGCCGTAGCGGTCAGGAATTTGGACCGGAAACAATCGGCGATGAAACGCGGGTTACGGCTTCGGCGTCGGTACCGATCTATCAAGGTGGCGCGGAGTGGTCTCAGATCCGCCAGGCCAAGGAACTGCACAACAGAGCGCGCATGGACACAGAGTTCACGCGCCGGACGACGGATGAACGCGTCTCGAACGCGTGGGAAGCCTATCGCGCCGCCAGAGCGTCATCGGAAGCGAATCGCCAGCAGGTGAAAGCGTCTGAGATCGCGTTTGAGGGCGTACAACAGGAACTTGAAGTGGGGTCGCGCACAACGTTGGACGTGCTGGACCAGCAACAAGAATTGTTAAATGCGCGCGTGGCCCTTGTCCGCAGCGAGCGCGACGAGATCGTTGCAGGCTATTCGTTGCTGGGGGCGATAGGGCAGTTGACCGCCAAAGACCTTCAACTTCCCGTACAAGTGTATGACCCTGAAGATAACTACGACATGCAGACTTGGCGCCCGCTGGGGGCATCAACGTACTAAAATTGGGGGATTTGGTGCCATTCACCTTAAACGGCAAAGCTGGCCGCTTGAGAAGCGCACAGTCCTTTCATTTGCGGTCTGGTTGGCATAGTTTCGAACCTGGGGCCGCAAAAGGTCTTTAGAGGTCATTCAATCGATGGCTACGCCCTCGGCACAACAAGAACCAACAATGGAGGAGATTCTCGCCTCCATTCGCCGGATCATTTCCGAGGACGCGGAACCGGGCAAGGCCGGTACGCCAGCGGCGCCTGTTGCAGCCGCGCGCGACAATGAAGTGCTCGAGCTGACGAATGTCGTGCACGACGATGGTTCACTGGGCCGTCAAAACGCACCAGCACCGGAACCGCCCCGTCGCAGGGCACCGCCACCCGCACCTCGCCATGAACCCGAACCAATCCGTGAACCCCAACCAGAACCTCGCGTCTCTCGCCGGGCCGCACCAGCACCGGAGCCTCGTCAAATGCGCAATCAATCGGACTTAGACATGGTCGACAAAGATGACGGCATGCTGTCGTCGCAAGCATCCTCGGCAATTACCAACGCTTTTGGAATGTTGGCGCGCGAGCGCGATGTTTCTGTAGGCAGCGGCGTTTCTCTCGAAGAAATAGTCACACAGCTGATGAAACCGCTGCTGTCGGCGTGGCTTGATGAGCATCTGCCGGAAATCGTAGAGCGCGTCGTCCAGCAAGAAGTCGAGCGCGCCGCCCGCAGTGGCGGCGGCGGCCGCCGCAGGTAGTCGCACCTCATACACGAACGCTCGACAAACACGGTGCAAGCCCGCTAGGGCTTGTGCGCTGTCTCCTTGTGAAATCGAAGCGCCCGTGAACCATGCTTGAGAAAACCTATAGTCCCAAAGATGCCGAAGAGCGGCTGTACCGCGCCTGGGAAGACAGTGGCGCCTTTCGTGCCGGCAACAAGCCGCAAGCCAAACCCTATTCGATCGTCATTCCGCCGCCCAATGTGACGGGCTCGCTACATACCGGCCACGCGCTGAACAACACGCTGCAAGACATACTGGCGCGCTTTGAACGCATGCGCGGCCGCGATGTGCTCTGGCAACCGGGTACCGATCACGCCGGGATCGCAACGCAGCTGGTGGTCGAACGCCAATTGGCCGAACGCCAGACTTCGCGGCTGAAGCTGGGGCGCGAGGAATTTCTCAAGCGGGTCTGGGAATGGAAGGCCGAATCCGGCGGGGTGATCTCACAGCAATTGCGTAGGCTTGGCTCCAGCTGCGACTGGTCACGCGAACGCTTCACGATGGATGAAAGCCTGAGCAATGCCGTTCGCAAAGTGTTTGTCGACCTGCACGCGCAAGGCTTGATGTACAAAGACACAAGGCTGGTGAACTGGGACCCGCGCCTTCAAACCGCCGTGTCGGACCTCGAAGTCGAAAACATCGAGGTGAAGGGAAATCTTTGGCACATCAAGTATCCCCTGGCCGATGACCCTGCTGTGACGATCACGGTGGCGACGACGCGGCCTGAGACGATGTTAGGCGATGTCGCGGTTGCCGTTCATCCCGATGACGAAAGGTATCGGGCGCTGGTCGACCGGCTCGTCCGCTTGCCACTGTCGGACCGGCTCATCCCGATTATCGCTGATGAATACGCGAATCCTGAAAAGGGATCGGGCGCGGTGAAAATCACGCCTGCGCACGACTTCAACGACTACGAAGTCGGGCGGCGCCACAAGCTCGAGCCGATCGGCATTCTGACCTTGGACGGCAGAATCAACGACAAGGCGCCCGCAACCTATCGCGGCCTTGATCGCTTTGATGCCCGCAAACGCGTCGTCGCCGATCTTGAAGCACTGGAATTGCTTGAGAAGATTGAGCCCGTCACCCACGCCGTGCCGCATGACGAAAAGACCAAGACTGTCGTGCTCGAACCCATGCTGACCGAGCAATGGTATCTGAATGTGAAACCGATGGCAGAGAAGGCCCTTGAGGCCGTTCGCGACGGCCGCACCAGGTTCGTGCCGGAACGCTTTGCCGACGAATACAATCGCTGGCTTGGTGATATCCGCCCCTGGTGCGTTTCGCGTCAGCTGTGGTGGGGACACCAAATCCCGGCCTGGTATGACGACGAAAAGAACATCTTCGTCGCCGAGACTGAGGCTGAAGCCCACGCCAAGGCAAAAGCCAGGCACGGGTGTGACGTAACGTTGACGCGTGATTCCGATGTTTTGGACACCTGGTTTTCCTCGGCGCTCTGGCCGTTCTCGACCCAGGGCTGGCCGGAAGAAACAGCCGACCTCAAGCGTTATTATCCGACCGACGTGCTGGTCACCATGTTTGACATCATCTTCTTCTGGGTCGCCCGTATGATCATGATGGGTCTGCATTTTACCGGCAAGACACCGTTCCACACCGTTTACATCCACGCCCGCGTCGTCGACGAAAAGGGACAGAAAATGTCCAAGACGCGCGGCAACGTGATCGACCCCTTGACCCTGATCGACGAGTTCGGCGCCGACGCGCTGCGCTTTGCACTCGCGATTTCGGCAGCAGCCGGCAAGGATTTGCGTATCGGCCGTGCGCGGGTCGAAGTGTACCGGAATTTCTGCACCAAGCTGTGGAACGCTGCACGCTTCTGCGAAATGAACGCCTGCGTGCGCGTTGAGTCTTTTGATCCCTCGGCACTTAAATCAACAGTCAATCGCTGGATCGTGGGCGAACTGATCCGCACCCGCAACGACGTGACGGCATCGCTCGACGTCTACAAGTTCAACGAATCTGCAGGCGCGCTCTATGAGTTCGTCTGGAACGTCTACTGCGACTGGTACCTTGAGTTCATCAAACCGGTTCTGAATGGCGAAGACGAGGCCCAGAAAGCAGAAACCCGCGCCACGGCGGCCTGGGTCCTCGATGAAACGCTACGCTTGATGCATCCCTTCGTACCCTTCATCACCGAAGAACTCTGGCGCGAGACCGGCGAAACGGGACCGGCGCGCAACGGCTTGCTGATTGCCGCCAGCTGGCCCGAGTATTCGAACCTGAAGCGCGACGCTGCCGGCGAAACGGAAATGAATTGGGTGAAGACGCTCATTTCCGAAGTGCGCTCGGTGCGGGCGGAAATGAACGTGCCTCCGTCGGCAAAGCTGCCGCTGGTGCTCAAGACGGCGAGCGCAAACGAGCAGGCATGGCTCAGGCGCCACAACGACTTGATCGTGCGGCTGGCGCGATTGGAGACGGCGGTCGCTGGCGATGAAATTGTCAAGGGTTCGGCACAAATTGTGGCGGGGCAGGGGACGGCAGGTCTGGCGCTCGCAGGATTCATCGACTTTGCCAAAGAAGGCGCTCGGTTAAGCAAGGAACTGCAAAAGGCCTTGGCCGAGATCGGCCGAATCGATCAAAAGCTCGCCAACAAAGCCTTCGTCGACAAAGCGCCCGATGACGTCATCGCAGAGCAGCACGAGAAACGCGCCGAGTACGAAGCGTCGCGGACGAAATTGAGTGAGGCGCTGAAGCGCTTGGAGTCGTAAAGCGACCATGACCAAATTCGACAAACGGGGCAACCCGGTTTCTTACCACTCGCAATCCGCGATCGACCGCCTGGACCGCGCCTTCGACCTGCTGCACGCCTATCAGGCCGACCCGCTGGCCGAAGCCGATGCCATCCTCGCGGAGCATCCGGATTTTGCGATGGCTCATGCGTTTCGTGCCGGTGCGCTGGCGACAGCCACCGACAAGGCCTTCGAACCCGAACTCAACAAGAGCGTGCGTGCGGCCGAAGCGCTGTCGGCAAAGGCAAATGATCGCGAGCGACTGCACATTGCGGCGTGCCGCGCCTGGCTCAACGGTGACTGGACAGGTGCCACCGAATCCTGGGGCAGGGCGTCGATCGACTATCCGCACGATTTGCTGGCCTTGCAGTACGCCCATGTCGGCGATTTCTTTCTGGGCTATTCCCACATGCTGCGAGATCGCGTCGCGCGGGTGCTGCCACACTGGGGCCGAAGTGTCCCCGGCTATGGCTTCGTCCAGGGTATGTACGCGTTCGGCCTGGAGGAATCGGGCGAGTACGCGCAAGCAGAAGAGCGCGGGCGCGAAGCGGTGGCCCTGAACAAGCAGGATGGCTGGGCCGTGCATGCCGTGACCCATGTCATGGAGATGCAGGGACGTGCCAGCGAAGGTGCTGCGTATCTTGGCGCAAGTGCAGACGGCTGGGCGCCCAACAGCATGTTCGCGTTCCATCTGTGGTGGCACAAGTCTTTGTTTCACCTTGATGCGAATGATGCGCCAGCCGCACTCAAGCTCTTCGACGAGAAAATCGCCGCAGGCGGATTTGGCCAGGCGCTTGAACTGCTCGACGGCTCGGCGCTTCTGTGGCGGCTTCAATTGCTGGGCCACAATGTGGGCGAGCGCTGGACAGACCTCGCGGATAAGTGGGAAACGCGCCTCGACGATACGTACTACGCCTTCAACGACGCGCACGCGATGATGGCGTTCGTAGGGGCCGGGCGCAGTGCGTCACAGACACGCCAGCTCGCCACGGCCAAGCGCGCAGCAGCTGGACAAGGCGACAACGCGATGATGAGCCGGGAAATTGGTTTGCCCGCGTGCGAAGGATTTATGGCCTTCGGGCGCGGGGACTACGCCAGGGTGATCGAGTTATTAGGCCCTCTGCGCGGTAAAGCGAACCGCTTCGGCGGCAGCCACGCCCAGCGCGATATGTTCTCGTGGACGTTGACGGAGTCAGCGATCCGGCTGGGCGATCATGCACTCGCCGATGCCTTCGTCGCCGAGCGCCTGTCGTGGAAGCCTGAAAGCCCGGTCAACCGCGCTTGGGCCTTGCGGGCGCTGCAACTCAAGGGAAGAGCGAGACATGTCAAAGACACTGCGTGAGCGCCGGGAAGCGGTTGTACGCGAACACATGGCGTCGGAGAACCGGCACGACTTCGACGCCACGATCTCGACGTTTCAACATCCGCACTACGAACTGGTTCCAACCGGCAGTGTGTTCGACGGCGAAGCCGAGGTACGCAACTACTTCAAGGTATCACGCGCCGCATTCCCCGATCAGCGCAACGAATTGCGCGCCTTATACCACGCGGACAATGCTGTGATCGTCGAAATGGATCTGCTGGGCACGCATTTGGGCGAACTGCGCGGGACGAAACCCACCGGCAAAACGTTTCGCTGTCCGATGACCGCCTTTTTCATATTCGAAGACGACAAAATCGTCTGCGAGCGCGTCTATTGGGATCAGCTCACGATCATGAAGCAATTAGGGTTGGATTGAACTGGTGTCCAGGCGGCGTAAGCGATCAGTCGAAGCAACGATGACGGTCGATGAATTCGACCTGCACTGGACCTTGCGCAGTGAACCCCGCTGGACGGTCGAAGGCGGCTATCAAGGGATGACATTCTCCGTCCAAATGGCCGACAGCGCTCTGCGTGAACTGGTTCTCGAACTTCCATTTCCCGGCGAGACCCCGACCGGCTACGTCAAAAGTTTTGAACGTCCAGACATCTTGCCGGCCACACTCGAAGCGGCCATCCGCCAGGCGCTGGAAGCAGGCTGGAAACCCCGCTCGCGCGGAAGGTCATTTCATTTCAAGGTACCCGATGAAGCGGAATAGGCGCGTCACAGCCCCCATCGTCTGCAACCGCTAACTCGGCGCAGCCGCTTCTTCCGCATGTGCGGGGGTAGACACCAGATTCTCTGTCTTCCTCCGCTTGCGGGGGGAAGTGGCTGCGCAGCCCTTGCTGCGGCAGACGATGGGGGACTCGCCGCCCGCACTCTCATGCCAAAACAGCGTGCAACGTGATGAGCGGCCTAAAATACTTCGGGCGTGCAAGATGACCACTGACTGATTAAGTTACCAAGCTAAACCTTATTCCGGACCCTCACTCCCCATGACCACCAAATTCGACAAATCGAAACTCCCCTCACGCCATGTGACCGAGGGTCCCGCGCGGGCCCCCCATCGCTCGTACTATTACGCGATGGGGCTCACGGCCGAGGACATCGCCAAGCCGTTCGTCGGCGTGGTTTCGTGCTGGAACGAGGCGGCGCCTTGCAACATCGCCTTGATGCGTCAGGCGCAGTCGGTTAAGGCGGGCGTGAAAGAGGCGGGCGGCACCCCGCGCGAATTCTGCACCATCACCGTCACCGACGGGATTGCGATGGGGCATCAGGGGATGAAGTCGTCGCTGGTCAGCCGCGAAGTGATCGCCGACTCAGTCGAACTCACCGTGCGCGGCCATTGCTATGACGCCATCGTGGGCGTCGCCGGTTGCGACAAGTCTTTGCCCGGTTTGATGATGGCGATGGTGCGCCTCAACGTGCCGTCGGTGTTCATGTACGGCGGCTCGATTCTGCCCGGCAAGTTCAAAGGTAAAGACGTCACCGTCGTCGATATTTTCGAAGGCGTGGGTCAGCATGCAGCGGGCAAGATGTCGGCTGAGGATTTGTTCGACCTGGAAATTCATGCTTGTCCAGGCGCGGGTGCCTGCGGGGGACAGTTTACGGCAAACACCATGGCCTGCGTCTCGGAAGCAATCGGCCTGGCACTGCCATATTCCGCCGGCCCGCCGGCCGAATATCAGTCGCGTGATTCCTACGGCACCGCCAGCGGCAAAGCGGTGATGGAACTGATCGCCCGCAACATCCGCCCGCGCGATATCGTGACGCGCAAGTCGCTGGAAAATGCGGCCGTCGTGGTGGCCGCGACCGGCGGCTCGACGAATGCAGCGTTGCATTTGCCGGCGATCGCGCATGAGTGCGGCATCGACTTCGACCTTTTCGCCGTGGCCGAAATCTTCAAAAAGACGCCCTATCTAGCCGATCTGAAACCTGGCGGCCGGTTCGTCGCCAAAGACATGTACGAGGCCGGCGGCGTGCCGATGCTGCTGAAAACGCTGCTTGATGGTGGATTTTTGCATGGCGACTGCATGACGGTAACGGGCAAGACGCTGGCTGAAAATCTGCGTGACGTGAGGTTCGATCCGGCGCAACAGGTCATGCGGCCAGTCAGCAACCCCCTGTCGCCGACCGGCGGCGTCGTGGGTCTGCGCGGTTCGCTCGCGCCAGACGGTGCAATTGTGAAAGTCGCGGGCATGAGCAATTTGAAGTTTCGCGGGCCCGCGCGTTGCTTCGACAGCGAGGAAGAAGGATTCGCAGCCGTCCAGGAACGCCGCATCAAACGCGGCGAGGTCATCGTCATCCGCTACGAAGGGCCAAAAGGCGGACCCGGCATGCGTGAGATGCTGTCGACGACGGCCGCCCTCTACGGCCAGGGCGAGAGCGAACATTTCGCATTGATCACCGACGGCAGGTTTTCCGGCGCCACCCGCGGCATGTGCATCGGTCACGTAGGTCCAGAAGCGGCACTTGGCGGTCCAATCGGACTGTTGCGCGACGGGGACATGATAAACATCGATGCGGAAAAAGGGCTGCTCGACGTCGAACTCTCAGCCGAAGAACTCGCAAACCGCAAAGCCGCATGGAAGCCCCGCACGACAATGTACACCTCCGGCGTACTGCACAAATACGCCCAAGGCGTAGGCCCCGCACGCGCCGGCGCAGTGACGCACCCGGGCGGCAAAGGTGAAAGTCACGTCTACGCGGATATTTAGCCGAACCGGTGCCCCCCGGGCGCGCCGGCTTCCAGCCGGCCCTTGCAATGCCTGGAGACAAATGCGGTGTCCGGCCCTATTTCTTCCCTACACGTCCCCCCATCGTCAGCAGCCGCTAACGCGGCGCAGCCACTTGCCCCCGCAAGCGGGGGAAGACAGCAAATCTGGTGTCTTCCTCCGCTTGCGGGGGAAGTCCCTGCGCAGTTCTTACTGCTGCAGGGGATGGGGGGCCTCGGCCTATGACGGATGCTGCCACGAATCAATCGTGCATCGTGCACTTGACTTTGCAATTACTTATAGTGCCCCTTTAATTCCATTCCTCATGCCGGCGACGAGCCGTCGGAGTCTTTAGCTTTTGTTTTCGGCGGGACGTTATCAAAGAGGTCGTTTAAACTTCCGATGTCCGCCGGGGGTAAGGGCAAGCCTGTGAGATACGCTTGGAACTCAGGTGAGTAGGCGTGACGGCGGCGCGGCCACCAACCGGTCTTCACACCTTCGCTGTGGTAGAATGCGCGAAGCATGGTTTCCCATCCGATCCACTGTGATGTGTCGAGCACCCGGGTCTTGCGCTGGTACCATGCATTTTCGCCGAGCTTGAAATACGAGAACAGAAAATAGTGCGCGATGATCCGCTGCTCGCGGCTTGCCGATCCCCAATCTTGAAGCGCCTTGGAGAGCGCTTCGCCGAGGGCCGGCGACTCAATTGCCGGCACATTGATCGCGGCAATCGCAGCGGCGAGAGAATCGACAGCAACAACCCTTTGCGATCGCGTGTTCTGACGGATTTGAAGCCCGACGAAAATAAGCGACGCCAACACCGCGATGGCCGCAACGACTTGGCTCAGATAGGACGCTTGCTCCAGCGACATGGCCGAATCTCTCCGAGGTGAATGGATCACGAGCCTACGTATGCAATCCGGTACTGTCGATGCGGGCCGAGGTGTTTGCCAGTCGGCATGATCCCAGAGTCATGGATCACTCCGGCTCTGGTTGTGCCTTGGAAGGTGATCGGGGGTTTCGAACCTTGGGACTCAAGGTGCAGATGACTTCGCTGCGCAAGTATCCCCAGGCCCAAGTCGCCACGTTTTTCACGGGCGCGCGCAAACCGGAAGACTTCAGCGTCCCCCTCCACGTCCCCCCATCGTCTGCAGCAGCTACGCTGCGCAGCCACTTGCCCCCGCAAGCGGGGGAAGACAGAAATTCCGGCGTCTTCCCTGCTTGGCGGCGGGAATCATCTGTGTTTCAGGTCAAGCCGTTTTCAATTGACTTGCCGGAAACTCGTTCTATATATGTTCCTGAATCCTGGCGACGGCTGCATTTTGGCCGGAGCTCAGCTGCGACTTGATATTTGAATAATTGCTGGTGGCTGCGGGCGGTTCATTCTTGCGGCGAGCGATGAAACGCGCCCTTCCAACAGCCTCCACCTGGTGTGCACGCCCGTGCACGTGCATGTATCGTGCATGATCAAAAATGCCCAAAAATTGGCGTAAAACAGCCGGAAAAAACTTAGAGTGCACACATGCAGCGAAAAACGCAAAATACGCCCCCGTTCGATTTCCCGCCATTCATATGGTTACCCATGAGATGGCAGCCACGATCAGGGGCGAATACCCTTAGACCTGCAGTTCACACCAGATCGGCACGTGGTCGGAGGGTTTGTCCTGAGCGCGCATGTGTTTGTCGATGACGCAAGTCTTGAGGCGATCAGCGGCCTGTGGCGACAACAACAAATGATCGATGCGAATGCCGTAATCTTTTTGCCAGGCCCCCGCCTGATAGTCCCAAAAAGTGTATTGGTGGGCCTTGGCGTTGCAGGCGCGGAAGGCGTCGGTCAGGCCGAGATTGACCAGTTCCCGCAACTTGCGGCGGGACTCGATTTTGAACAGCGCGTCGTTCTCCCACACCGTGGCGTCCCAGACATCATCAGTGGTCGGGATGACGTTGTAATCGCCGGCCAGAACCAGCACCTCTTCGTGGGTGAGCAATGTCTTGGTGTGGGCGATAAGGCGATCCATCCATTTCAGCTTGTAGGGAAATTTTTGGCTGTCTGCAGGGTTGCCGTTGGGCGCATAGATCGAGGCGACGCGCACCGCACCAGTCTTGGTCGAAATGACGCCTTCGATGTAGCGTGCCTGTTCGTCACTGTCGTCGCCAGGCAGTCCGATGCGAACGTCGGTAATTTTGTTTTTCGAAAGCAGGGCCACGCCGTTGTAGGTTTTCTGGCCGGAAACAGCGCAATAATATCCCAAAGATTCAAATTCGAGAGCAGGGAAGGACTTGCTCTCGCACTTGATTTCCTGAAGGCACGCGACATCGGGATTGGCTTGCTCAAACCAATTCAGGACATTCTGGAGCCGGGCTTTGACGGAATTGACGTTGAACGTTGCGATTTTCATACACAACTGTTTAGCGCAGACACTACAGTTAATGCCAGTGCATTAGATAAGGACTGAAAATATGCCGTCAGAAATCGAGCCAATCTCAGTCTACGGGCCAATTCCGTCGGAGTCGGCTCCCTGGGAGACCTGGAGCCAAGGCACGCGCTTCGGGAGCAGGTTTAAGCATCTCACACTGGCCGCGGTCGGCGAGAACTATCACGTCGGCATGCAAATCGAAGAGCTGTCGCCCGGCATGCAGTCGTCGCCCGCGCACTATCACATGCTCGAGGAGGAGCAGGTGTTGATCCTCGAAGGGCAGGTGACATTGCGGCTTGGCGATGAAACCCATGAAATGAAAACGGGCGACTATGTGTGTTTTCCGGCCGGGCAAAAGGCGGGCCATTGCTTCGTCAATAACAGCCGTGCGATCTGCCGCTTCCTTATCATCGGTGAGAAAAATCCGAACGAGGTTTGCGTCTACACGGACTCCGGCAAAGTCATGGTGCGCTCGCTGGGGCGCGGCACGAACATCTTCGACAAGGCTGCGGCGAAGGATTACTGGGACGGTGAGAAGACGGCTGAGGGCTAGACCGAAAAGCTCGTACCGCAACCGCAGGACGACTTCGCTTTCGGATTCTTGATTTCGAAATGCGAACCCATCAGGCCTTCGACGAAATCGACTTCCGAGCCGCCGATGAATTCGAGTGAGACCTGGTCGATCAAAACCCGGGCGCCATCTTGCTCAATCAGAATGTCGTCTTCAGTCAGGGTGTCGTCGAAGGTGAAATCATATTGATACCCCGAGCAGCCGCCGCCGTTGACGGCGATGCGAAACATCATGGCAGGCCCTTCGGCCGCCGTGAGTGTGGCAATGCGTTTGGCGGCACCCGGCGAAACACTGACTGACGTCTGAACTTGATTTTCCATCGGAAACGTTTGATTAACCTTTGAACGCCTACACAGACTTTTGTATAGCACTCTATCTAGGTGCGCGGCACCGCCTGTTAAACCCCATAGCTGAATTTGTGGGATGGAGATGCTTCGATTTGAGCGGATTTCAGGCTTTTTCAGACCTGGCACCTTATGCTTCGCGCGCACAGACCAGCCGGGGACGGCAGTGGAGCGAGCCTGAAAGCGCGACGCGCTCGCCTTACATGCGTGACCGCGACCGCATCATCCACTCCGGCGCCTTCAGACGAATGAAGCACAAGACTCAGGTTTTTGTGTATCACGAAGGCGACTACTACCGGACCCGTTTAACCCACTCGCTTGAAGTTGCCCAAATTGCACGCTCTATCTGCCGCGTGATGCGTTTGGATGAGGATCTGGCTGAGGCGTTGGCACTGGCCCATGATCTCGGTCACGCACCGTTCGGGCATGCCGGTGAAGATGCACTGGCCGCAAGCATGCAGCCCTACGGCGGGTTTGATCACAACGCTCATTGTTTGAGGCTGGTGACAAAACTCGAGGCGCGTTATGCGGAATTCGATGGCTTGAATCTGTCCTGGGAAACGCTGGAAGGTATCGTAAAGCACAACGGCCCGTTGACCGGCGCCCAATCGAAAGGGGAGCCGCTTGCCGAAGCGATAGTTGAGTTCAATCGCGAAGTTGATTTGCGCCTGGACAGTTTCGCCAGCATCGAAGCACAAGTCGCGGCACTTGCAGACGACATCGCCTACAACAATCACGATATAGACGATGGGTTGAGGGCAGGGCTATTCACTGTCGAACAGTTGTTGGCGCTGCCCCTTGTCGGTCCGATGTTCAGTCAGATGATGGACCGGTATCCATCGCTCGAACGGTCGCGGCTCATCCATGAAAGTGTGCGGCGATTGATCACAGCAATGATCGATGATGCGCTTCACGAGACGCAGCGCCGCATAAATCTTCTGAAGTTGCTGTCGGCAGACGATGTTCGGTTTTGCGGGCAGCCACTGGTCGGATTTTCGGATGAAATGTGCGCCAATGATCGTGCGCTGAAATCCTTTCTTTTCAAATACATGTACCGGCATTTTAAAGTGAACCGCGTTATGTCGAAAGCCAAGCGCGTGATCAGCGATCTCTTCGCGTTGTTTTTGAATGAACCAGAGGTGCTGCCAACGCCGTGGGCGCAACTTTGCGATGATAAAAAGACAATACGCACGGCACGTGTCGTATCCGACTATATCGCGGGCATGACAGATCGCTTTGCACTACAAGAGCACCGGCGCTTATTTTCGATCGATCTGGATGAGTGAAATGTAAAAAGCGTTCAGAGTTTGTTGATAAGTCGGTGTACTCTTTACAGGGCACGCTACGATTCGCGTTGTTTGTCTGAATTCGCGGCTTGAGGGGAATAAAGCTCATGGTCAATCCTGATCGCAATTTGTACGACCCGCCGTACGATGATGCGTTATTATACGACAACGAACTCGAACCGGAGCGTCCGCGCAGCCGTCCGTTGGTCGTGCTGTTGGGTTTTGTGGTTTTGGCGGCGTTCTCTGGTGTCGTTTGGGTTGCCTACAATCAAGGCGTCCAGCAGGGCGCGCGTGGCGTAAATCCACCCGTACTGGCGGCCGACCCCGGCCCCACGCGCGTCGAGCCTGATCAGCTTGCATCAGTCCCGTCTACCAATCCGGCGCCCGAAAAAAGCTATGAACGTTTGTGGGCCAGCACCAATGAGCAGCCTGGCCAGGAAAATGTTCTGCCCACGGCTGAGCAGCCAAGATCCATAGCGAGCACGCAAGACGTGATCAGCGGGACTGCGGATTCTGTGGGCGCCAAGGGCGGGCCAGTCGATCAGCCGCCTCCCGTCGATCCGCGAATGGACGCGACCATCGACACCGAAGGCGGAATTGTTTCGACTGTACGCCCAATTCCAAACGAAGCACCAACCATGACGGCACCGAGCTTGTCGCGGCCGTCTCGCAATGGCGAGGACATCACCTCGTCGCTGCCGAACGCGGAGAATTCATATGTTGCCGAGGCGGAAGTAACACCACCCCGGCCGATCACTCCGGTACAGCAAAAGCCGACCGTGAAGCAAACACCGCCATCGACAGGTGCAAAACTCGTCGCTCCCGCGACCATTTCGCAGCCGTCGCCTACGGAACAAGCGCCGCTGACTTTACCTGCCGAAACAGAACAACCCAGTTCCGGGCTACCGTCCGACCTTGCTCCACCCGCAGCGGCCAACAGTGGAAATGTATCCATTCAACTGGGGTCTTTCCCAACCAGCCAATTGGCGGCCGCCGCGTGGTCAAAGGTCAAGAGCTCAAATCAAGAGATCCTGGGCGAATATTCGCCACAAATTATGTCTGCCAAGATTGACGGGAAAGGGACCTGGTACCGGTTGCGTGTTGGTGGATTCTCAGGGAAATCGGCTGCAAAAGATGTCTGCGACCAGTTGCAGGCTGGTGGTCATGTTTGCATCATTGCAGGTAAGTGATCTAAGCGCTGGGGCGTAGCGGCTCCTCGCCGTTTACATGTCTTGTGGGGAGTAACCCGTCCGATGCCGGTACGAGCCGTCATATTTGGTTGCGATGGCCACGAGCTGACGACGGAAGAGGTGGCGTTTTTCCGGGAGGTCAGACCGTGGGGATTCATATTGTTTGGACGCAATTGCGGGTCTCCTGATCAAGTTCGCAAACTAACTTCAGCAATGAGAGAATGTGCCGGCCGGGAAAATGCACCAATCCTGGTTGACCAGGAAGGAGGGCGTGTGCAGCGCCTGCGGGGGCAAAATTGGAAGTCCAGACCGGCAGCAGCCTCGTTCGGTGCAATCAGCCGCCAAAATCCACGCTCGGCCCGAGACTTGGCCTATGACAATGCGCGGGTGATGGCTGCCGAACTTTTTGACCTGGGTATCAACGTGGACTGTGTTCCTTGCGTAGATGTGCCGGTCGAAGGCGCTCACGGGATTATTGGTGATCGCGCCTTCGGAAATGATCCTTGGGTCGTCGCGTCATTGGGACAAAGCGTAATCGACGGGATGTTGGATGGAGGTGTTCTGCCTGTGATCAAACACCTTCCTGGGCACGGGCGGGCGCGAGCCGACAGTCATCTCGAACTGCCTGTCGTCGACACGCCGCGCGATGAACTTGAGCGCACGGATTTTACACCATTCCGCGCCTTGGCGCGCGCGCCGCTGGGAATGACGGCGCATGTGGTGTACAGCGACATCGATCCTGGTGCCCCAGCCACAACAAGCAAGAAGGTTATTGACGAGATTGTGCGCGGCTATATTGGCTTTGATGGTTTACTGATGACGGATGACCTGACAATGCGCGCGCTCAATGGCACCTATGCTGATCGCGTCAAGGCCTCCATCGCAGCAGGATGTGACATGATCTTGCACTGCACGCGAAACATGGATGAAATGCGTGAGATAGCGGCCGCAACACCTGTGCTCAGCGGCAAGGCACAAGTCCGCGCAGAACGCGCTTTGGCGGCGCTAGTCCGGCCGAAGCCTTTTGTCGTGGCTTCGGCGCAGGCGCGTGTTGACGCAGCATTGGCGGGATGACCGATGTCATTTGACCCCAAGGAGACCGCTCAGTTGGCTGCCGAATCCGGTGAGACGCTCATCGTCGATGTCGATGGCTACGAAGGGCCACTCGACGTACTTTTGGCATTGGCGCGCGTTCAAAAAGTGGATTTGCGCAAGATATCGATTTTGGCGCTGGCCGAGCAGTATCTTGAATTCATCCTTGCCGCACGAATTAAGCAGCTCGATTTGGCAGCCGACTATTTGGTGATGGCGTCGTGGCTTGCCTATCTGAAGTCGAAATTGCTCTTGCCGGAGCAGGAAAAAGACGGAGAGCCGTCGGCCGAAGAACTCGCCGAGCGCCTAACGCTTCAATTGCAGCGTCTGGAGGCCATCCGTATTGCGGCCACCCGGTTGATGGCACGCGACAAGCTTGGCACCGACGTGTTCTGGCGCGGCGCACCGGAGGGTGTACGCGTCATCAAAACACCGCGCTACGCCGACACACTTCTGGATCTTCTTAAAGCCTATGCCGTGCAGCGTACAAAAAAAATCGTGCACTCAAATTATGAAATCCAAAAGCTGCAGATCTTTGCGATTGAAGACGCCCGCCACCGGCTGGAGCGCATGCTGGGCGTGTTCGTTGATTGGTCGGTCATCGAAAGTTTGATGCCCGAAGAATTTACGCAAGGACGATCACGAAGGTCGGGTATTGCCAGCACTTTGTCCGCCACCCTGGAGATGGTGCGCGACGGACTGGTTGAATTGCGACAGATGGCTCCGTTTGCACCCGTATACGTCCGCAGGCGTGAACCTACACCCCAACAAGAGAGTGAGGCCGCCTCATGACGCCAGGACAGGTTCGTGCCATGAAACACGAAGAAAGCATGCAAGATGAAGACGTCCCGCTGGATCCGTCGCAAGCCAACATCACGAGGTTGTTTTCCGGTGACGCCATCCCCCAGGCGGCGGCGCATTTGCGCATGCTGGAAGCGGTGTTGTTTGCAGCGGCCGAGCCCCTCGATGAAAATTCAATCATCGAACGTATGCCGCCGGACGCAGACGTTCCGCTTTTGCTGACCGAACTTGAGCACGTGTATTCAAGGCGCGGAGTTAATCTGGTCAAAGTTGCCTCATGCTGGGTGTTTCGTACGGCACCTGACCTGGCGCATCTCTTGAAGCGCAATGCTGTAGAACAAAAGCGGCTCTCAAGGGCGGCAATGGAAACGCTTTCGATTGTGGCCTACCACCAACCTGTGACCCGCGCAGAAATCGAAGACATTCGCGGGGTCACATTGAGCAAAGGCACACTCGATATTTTGCTTGAAATCGGCTGGATCAGAATGCGTGGGCGCAGGCGCGCGCCTGGCCGCCCGGTCACTTACGGCACCACAGACGGGTTCTTGATGCATTTCGGACTGGACAAGGTATCCGACCTGCCAGGGCTTGACGAATTGCGGGCCGCGGGCCTCCTGGAAGGCAAAATTCCGCCCAGCTTTATGGTTCCCTCGCCGGCCGACTCGTTGTCCATGGACGAAGATCCCTTGGAAGACGGGGACGAAGGTGAGAGCTTCGAGCCGGATGCCACAGACCTTAAGGACGCCACCTAGGCAGAAATAGGGGCTGTTTCCCGGGCCTCTTCACGATGTTGCAGCACACAATCTGTTTGATTGCACCGGCGCGCGTCATTTGGGACAATCAGCAGAAGAGCGTGGCGTTTGCCGGCGTAAGAGGGAATTTTGAAATGGGCAGTTTTTCGATTTGGCATTGGCTTATCGTTGGCGTGGTTGTGATGCTGATGTTTGGCGGGCGCGGGCGGATTTCAGAACTTATGGGCGATGTCGCCAGGGGGATCAAGAGCTTCCGCAAAGGATTGGCGGACGAAGACAAGAACGTCGAAACCGTAAACAAAGACCAACCCGAAAAAAAGAACTAAGCCAGCGGCGTTATGTTCGACATTGGATGGAGCGAGCTCCTCGTTATTGCGATTGTAGCTTTGGTCGTCATTGGGCCCAAGGACTTGCCGCACGCCTTTCGCACAGCCGGTCAGTGGATGGCCAAGGCGCGCGCCATGGCACGCGAGTTTCAATCCCACGTTGACGATCTGATGCGCGAGTCGCAGGTTGATGATCTCAAGCGCGAGTTTACTGATATGACGCGCGCGCCGGAGCTGGACGGTCTCGAGAGTGAATTGATGACAGGCCATGTGCGCGACGCAACTCCCGCTCAAAAGTTGACGAAGGCAGACGCGGAAGCAGTCCCGCCAATACCGCCCGCCCCATGAGTGCACCTCAGGCCACCAAAGACGATGACCACATCGAGGCTTCGCGCGCACCGTTGCTCGATCATTTGATCGAGTTGCGGCGGCGGCTGATTTGGTCGGTATTGAGTTTCATCGCCGCGTTTGTGTTGTGTTATTTTATTGCCGAAGACATATACGCCTTCTTAACGCATCCCCTTGCTGACGCCCTTCAAGGTCAGCCCGGGCGGCGTATGATCTACACCGCTCTCTATGAGACCTTTTTTACCTACCTCAAGGTTGCGGCTTTTGGCGCTTTGTGCGTTTCATTTCCAATCATCGCAGGCCAGCTTTGGATGTTTGTCGCCCCCGGGCTCTATCGCAACGAACGCAGCGCCTTCCTTCCTTTTCTGTTTGCGACTCCCATTCTGTTTTTTGCCGGAGCCGCATTGGTCTATTTCGGCCTGATGCCGATGGCGATCAGGTTTTTCCTGGGATTTGAAACTCCCGGAGGTGAGGGATCGCTCCCCATTCAGCTGGAAGCAAAAGTCTCGGACTATCTTGACCTGATCATGACGCTGATATTTGCATTTGGTATAAGCTTTCAATTGCCTGTGCTGCTGACACTTATGGGAAAAGTTGGACTTGTTTCATCGGAATTTTTACGGCGGAACCGGCGTTATTCGGTCGTGTTTGCATTTATCGTGGCGGCAGTCCTCACGCCCCCCGACGTTTTAAGTCAAGTGGCTTTGGCCGTGCCGTTGATCATTCTCTACGAAGCATCCATCTGGAGCGTGCGACTAATCGAAAAGCGGCGCGATGCAGACGCAAAAAACGCAGAAAGTGCCGTTTAGTCCTGTTGTGACCATGGCTCTTAGCGGATAAGAACCGGCTTCCAACTCATTCAGGCAGACAATGCACGACATCAGATTCATTCGCGAAAGCCCGCA
This sequence comes from Alphaproteobacteria bacterium, assembly GCA_034440175.1. GTDB lineage: Bacteria > Pseudomonadota > Alphaproteobacteria > Micropepsales > Micropepsaceae > SZUA-430. Next base: position 37,221 of record JAWXBO010000134.1, on the reverse strand, counting down.
GACATTTGATCAAGGTCTCGCCCGCCGGGGATTGAAGGCAATGTCGGAAGACATACTCGATCTCGATCAAATTTGGCGGACTGCGACTTCCCAGCTGCAGGATATGCAATCAACCCGAAATGAGGCGTCCAGGAAAATCGGCCAGGCAAAGGCTCAAAAAAACGAGACGGAAGCACAGCGCCTCATGGCAGATGTCGCGCGGTTAAAAGTGGAAATTCCCGCCACAGAGCTCCGGGTGCGTGAAACGGAAGAGGCGCTCAACGAACTGCTCAGCTCAATCCCAAACCTGCCTGCAACTGACGTACCCCAAGGGGCAGATGAGACGGCAAACAAAGAAGTCCGCCGGACCGGGGCTCCGCGCTCATTCAATTTTCCTGCCAAGCAGCATTTCGACCTTGGCGAAGCGTTGAAGCTCATGGACTTTGAAGCCGCAGCCAAAATGTCCGGCGCGCGGTTTGTTGTGCTGCGAGGCCAATTGGCAAGGCTCGAGCGCGCGCTGGCAAATTTCATGCTCGATTTGCACACGCAGACATTCGGTTATCAGGAAGTTGTGCCGCCTTATCTGGTGCGCGATCAGGCAATGTACGGCACCGCTCAACTTCCAAAATTCCGCGAAGAGCAGTTCGGTACAACCAATGGATATTGGCTTATACCCACAGCTGAAGTTCCCTTGACGAACCAGATTCGCGAGCGGACTTTGGATGAGAGCGCCCTGCCGCTGCGCTTTACGTCGTGGACTCCGTGTTTCCGTTCCGAGGCCGGTGCCGCCGGACGTGACACTCGCGGTATGATCCGATTGCATCAATTCTCGAAAGTAGAATTGGTGTCAATTACCACGCCGGATCAATCCGACTCCGAACATGAGCGGATGACGTCGTGCGCAGAAGAAGTCTTAAAGCAATTGGGACTCGCGTATCGCACAATGGTGTTGTCGACGGGGGACATGGGTTTTTCAGCACGTCGAACCTACGACATTGAAGTTTGGTTGCCCGGACAGAACGCCTATCGCGAAATTTCCAGTTGTTCGAACTGCGGTGACTTCCAGGCACGACGGATGAATGCGCGCTACAAACCGGCGGACGGCAAGGCCAACCGGTTTGTTCATACACTCAATGGTTCCGGATTGGCAGTGGGGCGCACATTGGTTGCCGTGCTTGAAAATTATCAGCAGGCGGATGGCACTATCGCCATTCCCGATGTACTCAAACCCTATATGGGTGGCCAGGATGTGATTGTTGCTCATGGCTCGTAAACGAGACGACCGCAAATTGCCCTTGCGTATCTTGTTGTCCAACGACGACGGCATCAATGCGCCCGGCCTGAAGTCACTGGAAAAAATTGCGCACGAATTGTCGGACGATGTCTGGATCGTGGCACCGGAGACCGAGGAAAGCGGCGCATCGCGCAAGCTGACACTGCACTTGCCGTTGCGACTGCGCGAAGTCAGCAAGCAAAAATTTGCCGTACAAGGCACGCCAACTGATTGCGTTCTCATGGGTGTCAAGCACTTACTTATTGATCAGCCGCCGGATTTGGTGTTGTCGGGTGTCAATCGGGGCTCCAACATTGCCGACGATGTCACTTATTCGGGGACGATCGCGGCGGCCATGGAGGGGACAGTTCTGGGTATTCCCTCCATAGCGCTGAGCCAGGCATTCGGGTTCGAAGAAGGTAAGCATGTGCGCTGGTCGTGTTGTGAGTATTTTGGACCGCCCCTTATCCGGCAGCTATTAAACGTGGGTTGGCCCAAGGATGTGCTAATCAATGTCAATTTCCCTGATCGGCTGCCTGACAAGGTTGAGAGGGTCGAAGTGACGGCGCAAGGCAAGCGCGACCAGTCCCTTTCGAACATCATCGAACGAACTGACGCTCGCGGCAATCCATACTTTTGGCTTGGTTTTTCCCGGCTGATGAGCAATCCGCCAGAGGGCACGGATTTGCGCGCGATCTATGACGGTCGCATTTCCATAACCCCTTTGCATTTAAATCTGACAGAAGAGCGGGCGCGGAAAGTGCTGGCACAGCACATGGATGGCCCGGCGCCGCAATTCGATTAACGCGTTCTTTTCAGACTACGGACAACCCATGATCGCTGACGTGCGAATGATCCAGCTTTTGATGGAACTCCGACGTAATGGGGTGGGCAACACCGATGTGCTGTCGGCAATAGAGACGACGCCGCGTGAATTGTTTGTGCCCGAAGTCTTTAGCTCGCGTGCCTACGACAATACGGCGTTGCCCATTGATGCAGGGCAAACAATCAGTCAGCCTTTTGTCGTTGCCTACATGACGTCGGCGCTTGAACTGTCGCCCGCCCTGCGCGTACTCGAGGTCGGTACGGGCTCGGGATATCAAACCGCTATCTTGGCAAAGCTCGCCAAGCGCATTTACACTATTGAGCGTCACGCCGGACTCGCTGCAAGTGCACAAGAGCGGCTCAAAAGATTGATGCATTTTAACGTCGATTACCGCGTCAGCGACGGCATGCGCGGTTGGCCGGGGCAAGCACCCTTTGACCGCATAATTGTGACGGCTGCAGCGCTAGAAAAACCGCCGCAAGAGTTATTAAATCAACTCAATCTTAAGGGGCTCATGGTTATTCCTATAGATCATGGTGGCCAAGGGCAGGTGTTAGTTCGGGTAAAACGGACAGCACACGGTTTTCAAAGCACGGATCTGCTGCCCGTAAAATTCGTGCCTTTGTTGGAAGGCGTAGTGAAGGGTGATGGAGCGCAAGGATGATCCGCGCAATCGTCGCTCATACCGCACAACGGCAGGGCAAACGGCGCAGTCTCTTATTGCTGTGCTTCTGCTCAGTACCGCTAGCGGTTGCGCGACTTACGACTTTGACCGTTCGCGCCCTCAGGCGGCGAAGATAACAAGCCATGTGTCGCGGCCCGCGAACTATGTTGTCGAATCTGGCGACACGATCAGTTCGATAGCGCGTGCTCATGGAATGTCCCGAGAAGCCCTAGTCGATGCCAACAATCTTTTTGACCCGGATAACTTGCTCCCAGGGCAACGGATATATCTGCCCCATGCCGGTGGGAAGAAGCGTCTGATGGCACGCGTGACGCCGGTGCGCACGGTATATATAGAGCCGTTAAAGCCGATGCGCCGCTCAGTGGTCGTAGAACGGGATTTGGACGAAGCAGCCGAAGGGTTGGACCCACGTATTGAAGGTGCACGGTACTATTCATTTAACGGGCCACGCGCCAAACCTAACGCCTTGAATGGGCGGGCGAATGCCCCCGTTGAAGAAAACCCGGAGAGAGTTTCGAACGAAGCGGATGATGTCGATCTCAACGCGGCCTATGTGCCTCGTCAGCATGACAGAAAGTCCGCTCAACCGGCGAAATTTGGGGGCCGATTCATCTGGCCGGTGCGTGGAAAAATTTTATCGTCGTTTGGCAGGCACAATGGTGGCTTGCACAATGACGGGATCAATATTGCAGCCGAACCGGGAGACTCTGTCAAAGCTGCGGATAGCGGAATTGTCGTTTATTCCGGCAACGAGTTGGCAAGCTATGGAAATCTGTTGTTGATCCGGCATGGGAGCGGATATGTGACTGCGTATGCACACAACCGGCGCCTGCTCGTCAGTAAGGGCGACAAAGTCAAGCGTGGTCAGGCCATCGCTCATGTCGGAGCGACTGGCGATGTCGACCGGCCACAACTTCATTTCGAAATCCGCCGGGGCGAGATCGCGGTTGACCCCAAGCGTTATTTGACCACAGCCACCGCCAGCCGTTGACCCAGGCTTCCCGCTAGATCTTCAATGAACTGCCAAGCCACACGGCCAGAACGGTTGCCGCGCGCCATCGACCACTCCAAGGCCCTGCGCTCAAGCTCCTGAGGGGGGATACCAAGTTGGAAATGGTGGGCATATCCAGACACGATGGACAGGTAATCCTGCTGGCTGACATTGTGAAAACCAAGCCACAAACCGAAGCGATCAGACAACGAGATTTTTTCCTCGACGGCTTCATCGGGATGGATCGCGGTGGAACGCTCATTTTCGCTCATGTCGCGTGCTACCAAATGGCGTCTGTTCGACGTGGCATAGAAGACCACGTTCTCCGGCCGCCCGGCGATGCCACCTTCAAGAACAGTTTTGAGTGGCCGGTATGCCGCATCGTTGGCATCGAAGGATAAATCATCGCAAAACAGAATGCTTCGGATCGGTGCCGATCCCAGGATGGGAAGCAAGGTTCCCAACGAAGATATGTCTTCGCGGTGGATTTCGACCAATTTGAGAGAGGCGCCGGTCTTTTCCACGACCGCAGCATGGACAGCCTTGACCAGAGCACTCTTTCCGGTGCCACGCGCCCCCCAAAGCAGGGCATTGTTGGCGGGAAGGCCGGTGGCAAAGCGTGTGGTGTTGGTCAATAGCTGCGCGAGCTGACGGTCTATTCCTACCAGCAATTCGAGAGGTACGCGTGCAACCTGGCTCAGCGGTGTCAACGTACCTTGCACAGCTTCCCAGACGAAAGCGTCAGCCGCCGACCACTGAGGCGCAGTCGATGGCCGGGGTGCCAGTCTTTCAAGTGCATCAGCAATACGGCTGAGCGCGGCGATTTGTTCATCAGACATGACCACTGACTACAAGATTGCGCGTCTTCGGGCCAGTCTGTCGCGGGTACCGTAGCCTGGTTGCATTGGAGCGGCCCCCGGCTATAGTCCGGCCGAAAGTTTCGGCCTTTAGGCTAAACAGTTAACGGATCAGCCATTTCATGCTCATTTCGACCGCGTATGCCCAAGGGGCTCCTGGAGCGACAGCCACCAGCGATATCTTCATTCAATTCATGCCGTTCGTGTTGATCATTGTGATCATGTATTTCTTGGTCATCCGTCCTCAACAGCAGCGCTTGAAAGCCCACCAGCAATTGATCGCCAATGTGCGCCGTGGCGACACGGTGGTCACATCTGGAGGAATCATTGGCAAAGTTGTGAAGGTGCTGGAAGGCGACGAAGTCTTACTCGAAATCGCTGAAGACGTGCGTATCAAGGTCGTCAAATCGATGTTGGCAGACGTCCGGACAAAAACCGATGTTGTGGGCCCGGAATCCAAGGGCAAGCCATCGGACGACGACAAGAAATAGTCCTGCCAGTCAAGACGAATGGAAATATTAGATGCTTCAATTTCAGACTTGGAAAGTTGTCGCCGTTATCGCGATTTGTGTCATCGGATTTCTGACGGCACTGCCGAATTTTTTGCCACTCGCCTGGCGGAACGAAATCGCGCGGTCTGCAAGTTTTCTTCCCCACCGGGCGATTACACTTGGCCTTGATCTTCAAGGTGGGGTGTATGTCCTGTTCGAAGCAGAAATTGAAGTCGCTGTCAAAGACAAGCTGCAAAATCTTCTGGATGATGTGCGTAAGGGGTTGCGCAAGGCAAAAATCACATATGGCGGCTTGTCGGCGTCGAAGGACGCGGTCCGCGTTCAAATTACAGAAGCCGGAAAATTTGATGAAGCGCGCACCTTTCTGAAAAGCCTGGCGCAACCGCTTGCAGGTGGGGTCATTGGAACAAGCGAGTATGACGTCGAGTTTGACCCAACTGGCAATGCTACGTTGACGATGACGAATGCAGGACGCGAGCAAATCCGGGCCAATGCAATGGCGCAGTCGGTTGAAATCTTGCGCAAGCGCATCGATCCGGAAGGCACCAAGGAAATCACGATCCAACCGCAAGGCTCGCGGCGCATAATCGTTCAGGTTCCAGGCGAAAATGATCCTCAGAAGATTATTTCGCGCGGACAGGCTGCAGCAAAGCTGACGTTCCATTTGGTGGACGAAAACGCACTTCCAGCCGACCTTCTGGCTGGGCGCGTTCCTGCGGGCTCCATGCTCCTGAACGAAACGGTCGGCCGCGGCGCCAGTGCGCAAGAGGTTCCAATCGCCGTCAAAGAGCGTGTCATCATTTCCGGTGATATGCTCAACAATGCACAAGGCGCGTTTGATGGGCAAACAAGTTTGCCGGTCATCACCTTCAAATTTAACACTGTAGGGGCGCGCCGGTTTGCCGACATTACGCGAGCCAATGTTGGCAAGCGCTTTGCAGCTGTGCTCGACGGCAAAGTTATTACGGCTCCCAACATCAACGAGCCAATTCTTGGCGGATCGGGCCAGATCAGCGGAAACTTCACGATCGAGGAAGCCAACGAAACGGCTGTGCTGCTGAATTCAGGTGCGCTGTTCGTGCCGCTCAAGGCAGAGGAGCAACGCACCGTCGGTGCCGAACTCGGGCAAGACGCCGTTGAATCCGGCTCTTACGCAGCGCTTGGCGGGTTGATCTTGGTCGTAGCCTTCATGGCGCTGCAGTATCGCCTGTTTGGCATATTTGCAAACATAGCACTGCTGGCGAATTTGCTTTTGTTGCTGGGGCTGATGACCGCTTTCGGCGCGACACTGACGTTGCCAGGGATCGCCGCGTTTGTCTTGACCATGGGTATGGCCGTAGACGCGAACGTACTCATCTACGAGCGCATTCGCGAGGAGCAGAGAAATGGCAAGCCTATCATGTCGGCGGTCGATGCCGGGTTTTCGCGTGCAATTTCCACAATCATCGACGCGAATTTGACCACGCTGCTCGCCGGCTTAATTCTGTTGATGATGGGCACTGGGCCAGTACGTGGCTTCGCCGTCGCGCTGTCCCTGGGTATCGTGACCTCCGTCTTTACAGCCGTCTACATCACCCGGTTGCAGGTCATTTGGTGGTTAAAATCAAGCCGTCGCACGGAATTGCCAATATAATTTCAACTGCCCCGTTAAATTTATGCATCAAACTTCAACTTGGGAGGTCGATTGACGAGACCGCCGGTTGTACACTCCGACGGACCGGCAAATGAGTCGGTCAATTGAGGGGAGTAGAACTGTTATGGCCGCGCTATTGTCCAATTTGCGCAATACGGTGATCGCGGGATTCGTGCTCGCGCTCGTTGTCTTTGCTGTGTTCATCATGGTTGGTGGGTACGCGTTGTCCGCAATGCTGAGCGGTCAGTTATTTTGGGCATTTATTTTCCGCTGGCTGCACGTGCTGTCCGGCATTTTGTGGATCGGCTTGCTCTACTATTTCAACTTCGTCCAAATCCCGACGATGCCAAAAATCCCGGACGAGCAAAAGCCCGCAATATCCAAGTTCATCGCGCCGGAAGCCTTGTGGTATTTCCGTTGGGCCGCAATGGCAACTCTCGTCACCGGGCTAATTTTGGCGTATCTGGTTGGCAACCTGTTTGGGGCGCTAACTTTGGGAGCAGCGGAAAGCTTTGTAAATCCATCCTCGACGTTGATTGGCATAGGCATGTGGCTGGGCGCAGCCATGTGGTTCAATGTCTGGTTTGTAATTTGGCCCAACCAGCAAAGGGCGTTGAACATTGACAACAAGTTTCCTGACTTGAGCAAAGATCAACGTGGGGCGCATGGACGAACGGCAATGTTGTTCTCGCGAACAAACGTAATGCTGTCGATCCCGATGCTGTTTTGTATGGTCAGCTTCCATTTGGTGGGCTGACGCCTTCGCGTCCTATTCCTTAGGGGGCAGCGCTTGATCGCGCGGCCCCTTTTTTTGTGACATGAACCGGTTGCTCTCGAGCGAGTGGAAAGATCTGGAGCGGACGCTGGCGCGCCGCGACCCGGACCGGTATGTATCTGCCTTCTTTGTTCCCGAAAGGAACCGGCGCGGATTTATGGCTCTTTGCGCGTTCGACAACGAAGTTTCCGGCATAGCCCGCACGATCAGCGAACCCATGATGGGCCAAATCAGACTCGCGTGGTGGCGAGAGCAGATCGATGCGATTTATGGTGGACGCCACATCCATGCGCCCGCCGCGCAAGCATTGGCCGAAGCCGTAGACAAGCACCATCTGCCTCAAGAGAAACTGGATGCGTATATCGACGCGCGCGGTTGCGATTTCGACGAGGCACCGTTTGCAGATGAAGACGCATTCAACACCTATAGCGATGCGGCCTTTGGAGGAATCATTGCGCTGAGTTTCTCCATACTGGGTGTGGCCCAGGGATGTGATGCTGCGGCAATGGCGGCAGGCCGCGCTGTGGCGCGAGCCGTAACGCTCAGGGAGTTTGCACACCGGCGCGAGCGGCGCCTTTGCCGTGTTCCAGTCGAGTGGCTCCAAAGCGCGGGATTGAGCGCGAACGCGATGTTCGCCAAAGACATTCAGCCCATGAGCATGGTGCCCATATTTGACCGGTTCAAAGACGCAATCCGCCAGGATTTGGTAAAACTGAATTCCATGGGCACTCCGCGAAAAGCCACCCCAGCCCTCGCATTCGCGTCATGTGCGCGCTGGGAGGCCAGACGAAAATCTGATGCCTGGCACCCCCAACCGATGCCCGAATGGCAGCGTGTGGTACGGATTGCGCTCGCCAACCTCGCCCGGCGATTTTGAAACTTTCGAGCGAGATAAAATCAGTTTGAGCCAGCCTTCACCTTGAGGCCCCCTTCATCGTGAACAACGTGAAAAGCTGAACAGCAACGGCTAATCCGCAATCCCGCCAATCACGTAAGCTGTTCACTTCGCTGTTCATTGCTCATCACGTCTGAACAGCAAGACGACCCAAGAGCCTCGAAACGGCGCAAATCGTTGAAGAGCTGCCAGTCCCAAGACCCAGGTGACACTCATCAACAATCAGGTGACAATTTCTGAGCCAAATTCGAAAAAAAATCACCAATTTATGCAGTTTTTTGCGTGAGACGGCGACACGGACGACGGGTGTTTTACACTCTCTTTTTCTCTACCGGGTGCAGTGCAGAATTCGTTTCGTGACCCGTCACACCGTCACATTGGCTTGAAACTGCGAAAATCTCCGTAACTTTGAGCGTAACTTGTGTACACACGAGCAAGCTTGACGCGGAGCCTCCCCCAGCACGCCAGCCGTTCGCCATCCAAGGCAGCGCGCGCCCCCCCCTGTATGTTTTGGCATGATATTCAATTTTCAAGTCGCAGCGGAAAGAATGGTCCTGAAATCGTCCCAACTCCGAATCTTGAACATATAGAGAACATTTTTGCCCAATGCAAGCGGAAAATCCGCTGAAGTCAAAGAACCTAGTTCGTACGGTAGTTGACCGCAATCGCTTGCAGGGCCGCGATTTCATTTGTGAAAACTCGGTCGAGTTTGACAAAATGACCTTGCGCGGAAGGATTGAGTACCGAGGCTTCGACGCCATTGCTGGCCCGAATGATAACACCCGCATCGTACCATTCATTGGCGCCCGAACTGGCCCCCGAAAGATGAGTTTTGACTTGGACTTCAGTTCCAGTTTGCGCGTCGTCGAGCAGAAATTCGCGGGTTACACCGTCCGCTTCAGGCTTGGAGCAAATAATCATCGTCGTTCCTTTCTTATGATCCCCGTGTGCGCGAGGCCATGTTTGGCTCCCGCGCGCGTCAATCCATTTCCCTTGTAGTCCTGGTCTCAGCTGCAGCCCGTCGTCGTTCCGCAGCTGTCGCATTTCATGCACGTGCCGTTTCTCACCAGCGTAAAGTTTCCGCAATTACTGCAGGCATCGCCCTCGTACCCCTTGATGCGCGCCTCTTGAATTTTCCGGACCCGAGAAGCCGACGTTGTGATTGCCACTTCGCGCTCAACCACTTCGATGGCCTGAGCGACGGGGTTGCGGCGCGGTGCTTCCAGCACGATTTCGCTGGTGGCGGCACGCGCGGTTACGATCGTAGTCTCGGTGCGCACGGCCGTTTGGCCGCCGGCAAAGACTACCAGCTGTTGCGGGATTTGACCGCGCACCAAGCCGGATGAAACAATCCGCGCAGGGTTCTGCGGTGCCGGTGGCCGTGCGCCCTCGTTTTCGCCGCCGCCAATTTCCGAACCGTCCGGATTGCCCGGAACGACATGAGCGAGATCATGGCGTCCAAGGTACGACACCGCCAGTTCGCGGAAGATGTAATCGAGCACCGATGTAGCATTCTTGATCGAGTCGTTGCCGGTGACGATACCTGCGGGCTCAAAGCGCGTAAACGTGAACGCCGCCACGAAAGTTTCAAGCGGCACACCGTACTGCAAGCCTGTCGAGATGGCGATGGCAAAGCTGTTCATCAGGCTGCGGAAGGCGGCACCTTCCTTGTGCATGTCGATGAAGATCTCACCCAATCGTCCGTCGTCGTATTCACCGGTGCGCAAATAGACTTTGTGCCCGCCGACATTGGCTTTTTGCGTGTAGCCCTTGCGGCGCTGCGGAAGTTTTTCGCGGTCGCGCTTGGTGATTTCGATGACGCGCTCGACAACGCGCTCGGCGATGGCCTGCGCACGCGCTGTTTGCGACATGTCGGGCAGCAGGTCGAGGAGATCGTCCTCGTCGTCTTCACCCGACAGGATCGTCGACGCCAGCGGTTGAGACAGTTTCGACCCGTCGCGATAGAGCGCGTTGGCTTTGAGCGCCAGCTTCCACGACTTCATGTACGCGTTGGCGCAGTCCTGGACCGTCGCGCTGTTGGGCATGTTGATGGTCTTGGAGATGGCGCCCGAGATGAACGGTTGGGCCGCGGCCAGCATGAAAATGTGGCTGTCGACCGAAAGGGCGCGCTTGCCCGTTCGCCCGCAAGGGTTGGCGCAATCGAACACAGACAGATGCTCGTCCTTGATATGCGGCGCCCCTTCCAGGGTCATCGCGCCGCAGCAATAGATATTGGCGGCGTCGATCTCGCTCTTCGTGAAGCCCAATTCGGCCAGCAGGTCGAAATCGGCCGTGTCCATGCGATCCGGCGCCAAGCCCAATTGCGTGGTGCAGAACTCTTCGCCCAGCGTCCATTTGTTGAAGACAAAGCGAATGTCAAACGCCGTGGCGAGGGCCGCCTCGACTGACGCCAGTTCCTTCTCGCCAAAGCCTTTGAGCTTCAGCCATTCGTGGTTGACGCCCGGTGAGCCGTTGAGCGTGCCATGACCGACGGCGTAGTTGATGGTCGCCTCGATCTGTTCCGGGCGGTATCCCAGCACGCGCAGTGCTTCAGGGACAGACTGGTTGATGATTTTAAAGTATCCGCCGCCGGCCAGCTTTTTGAATTTGACCAGCGCGAAATCAGGCTCGATCCCCGTGGTGTCGCAATCCATAACCAAGCCGATCGTACCCGTCGGCGCGATGACTGTCGTCTGGGCGTTGCGGTACCCGTAAAGTGTCCCTTGTGCCAGAGCTTCGTCCCAGCTGCCGCGCGCGCGGTCAATCAGGCCTTCGTATCCCTGCGCCGGCATTTCGATGGCGCTCAGAGGAACCGGCTTGATCGCAAGTTTTTCGTACCCATCGACCGTGCCATGCGCCGCGCGGCGGTGATTGCGAATGACGCGCAACATGTGCTCGGTGTTGTTGGCATAACCTTTGAAGGCGCCCAGTTCCCGCGCCATTGCCGCCGACGTTGCATATGAGGCGCCGGTCATCAAGGCGGCAAGCGCGCCGGCAACAGCCCGGCCTTGCTTGCTGTCATAAGCGATACCCGATGACATCAACAACCCGCCAATGTTGGCGTAGCCCAAACCAAGCGTGCGGTACTTGTAGGAGAGCTGCGCGATTTCCCTGGACGGGAATTGCGCCATCATCACCGAAATTTCCAGCACGATGGTCCACAGGCGTACCGCGTGCTCGTAGGCGACGACGTCAAACACTTTGCGCCCGTCCGGCATTTCCTTGCGGAAGGCGAGCAAATTCAACGAAGCAAGATTGCAAGCCGTGTCGTCGAGGAACATGTATTCCGAGCACGGATTGGAGGCGCGGATCGGGCCCGAGGCGGGGCAGGTGTGCCAGTCGTTGATCGTCGTGTGAAATTGCAAGCCCGGATCGGCGCATTGCCAGGCGGCTTCGGCGATCTTGTCCCACAACCCGCGCGCCTTCAGCGTCTTGTGCAACTTGTTGTCGGTGCGGCGTGTGAGTTTCCAGTCGCCATCGCTTTCGACGGCGCGCAGGAAGTCGTCGGTGACGCGAACAGTGTTGTTCGAGTTCTGCCCCGAGACGGTGTAGTACGCCTCGCCATCCCAATCGGTGTCGAGCGTCGGGATCAGCATAGACGTATAGCCTTGGCGGGCGAACTGGACCGCGCGCTGAATGGCGTTGTCCGGAATAAAGACTTTGCGCGCGGCTTTGATTTCGCGCTTCAAGGCCGGGTTTTCCTGCGGATCGAAACAGGCGTCGCCATCGGCGCTGCAATTGACGCAAGCCTTGATGATGGCGTTCAGATGCTTGTTCAGCAACCGTGTCCCCGCAACAAGGGCCGCCACTTTTTGCTCTTCAGTGACCTTCCAGTCGATGAAGGCCTCGATGTCCGGATGATCGACATCGACGATCACCATTTTCGCCGCGCGCCGCGTTGTGCCGCCGGACTTGATGGCGCCAGCCGCGCGGTCACCGATTTTCAGGAAGCTCATCAAGCCCGAAGACTTGCCGCCGCCCGACAGCTTTTCGGATGAACCGCGCAAAGCGGAGAAATTCGAACCCGTACCCGAGCCATACTTGAACAAGCGCGCTTCGCGGACCCACAGGTCCATAATGCCGCCTTCATTGACCAGATCGTCTTTGATGCCTTGGATGAAGCACGCATGCGGCTGCGGATGCTCATAGGCGCTGGTCGATTGAACAAGTTCGCCGGTCCAATGGTCAACGTAGTGATGGCCCTGAGCCGGGCCGTCTATGCCGTAGGCCCAGTTCAGCCCGGTGTTGAACCATTGAGGGCTGTTGGGGGCCGCCATTTGGTTGGCCAGCATGAAGCGCATTTCGTCGAAGAAGGCGCGAGCGTCGTTTTCCTGGTCGAAATAGCCGCCCTTCCAGCCCCAATAGGTCCAGGTTCCAGCCAGGCGGTCAAAGACTTGTCGCGCGCTGGTCTCACCTACGTTTTTGGCATCGCCCTCCAGGGCCGCCAGCGCCTCTTCGTCGGGTGCCTTACGCCACAACCACTCAGGCACATTTGCTTCGGCCACCGGTTTGAGCCGTGCAGCGATGCCGGCTTTGCGGAAGTATTTCTGGGCGAGGACGTCGGACGCGACCTGCGACCAACGTCCGGGTACCTCTATACTGTCTTGCCGGAAGACCACCGAGCCATCAGGATTGCGAATCTCGCTCGCGGTAGAGCGAAACGGAATGCCTTCGTATGCAGATTGGCCTTCAACGGTAAAACAACGGTCGATACGCATGCCTAACAGCCCTTTTTAGATTGCCCTTCGTGCCCAACAATCGCCTGCCGGCACCTCTTGGTTTTTTGGGACGGGCGGCCAGCCAAACCATGGGTTCGGCCATCGCGCTTTTGCGTCCCAAACCTCCTCGAAAACAGGCGCTGGCAGGGACCCCTATGTAGTACCTACATTTTGATTGCCGCAATAGATTTTGTGTTAATCGGCGTTAGGAACTACTATATTTTGTGCCTCGATCTGTGGAGATCACCGGGAAACCACGGTGGGAAAATCAGACTCACGCACCTCGTGGCGCGCTCACCACAGTGCGGTGCGGACGGATGCATTTTACACCCCATCCCTGTCCCAGGCTCCGGAGTCAGAGCCAACACCTTGGCGACACTGACTCTTCCTGCTTCACGCCCCAAATTACGTCCAAAACTCAGCGTTAGAATCAGATGAGCCGAACGAAATTATGCATCCCCAAACGCCTGTGGAAAGCAGCCGGCACCGAACCAGTCGCCAGGCGTTAATCATGATATTGGCTGAAACGGGTGGCAGGGGGTATATCTCTCGATTTCCCGTGCACTTGTGCACGATAAGCATTTCCGCCATTTCTAAAACGACTTTTAACCATAAGTTTGGCATGATTTAGCCATTTCCATTTAGTGTGCAGCCAACATGCACGGGCTTGCGCCTGCGAGTTGACTTTGATCAGAAATCTCAAGGTGGACCAAACCCACAGCTCTCCCGTCCGCCGGCAAGGGGCCAGAAGCTTTGGGTCACGCATGCACGTTTCAAGTCGCAGCGGCAAACAGGGCGGACCCTGCACCGAAAGGAACATAAATAGAACATTTATCCAACAAGTCAATCCAAAAATGTAAATTGCAAGCCGCTCACCGAACGCTCACCGGTGCCATATTTTTTTTTGGCCAGTCCCCGTTTTACAAAGTCGTCGTCGATTTCGCATAAATCAGATAATTGTAGGCACGCTCTTTCGGCCGCCTAGATCCAGCCAAACCTGAATGTCTAGCTTCCAACAACTTTTGACGAGCCTCGACCGCGACCCCGGCAAGCGGGGCAAGCAGTTCGAGCATTTCGTCAAATGGTTCCTGATCACTGACCCGGAGTGGACCACGCAAGTTGCGCGGGTCTGGCTGTGGGTCGAGTGGCCGGGGCGCTGGGGACGTGACCGCGGCATCGACCTGATTTTCGAGCACCGGAACGGTCAGACATGGGCGGTTCAGGCAAAGAGCTACGCGCCCGAATACGAAGTCACCAAAGCCGACGTTAGACGAATCGGGATCAGAGTGGATTTCTATATCGTGAGCATGTAAGACAATCCAGCTACTAAGTAACAGCCTCCGCATGACTTCTGCAGATGCTAGGGTCTCGGACCGCGTGGGATAGGCCATGCACTCGCGATAACGCGCAGGGTCGTGTTGCCTTCCGCTGGGTCAAGTGTGTCCCCCGGTCTTGAGCGCGTACGACACGTCGCAAAGGGACTAAAGAAGGTAAGGTTCAGCGCGCTCCTGCATCGTGTCACCACTGAACTGCTCGCGGCGCATTTCGGGGTCAGAGTAGATTTCCTCCGGCTTGAACAGTAGCGTGGAATATGGGTTAAGTGTCGAGTTCATTGCTGTTTTGCTTTTGGGGGCAGCCCCTGGTTGTTGTATGCGGGTAAAACTGCTTCGCGCCGCTTCCGATGGACAAAGACTACATTATATTAGCCCTCAGGCTGGAACCACGCCGATACGCAAGCCCATTGCCGCCAGTACTTTGGCGAGCGTGTCGAGCCTTGGGTTGCCGCCCTGCGAAAGTGTACGATAGAGAGCCTCGCGGTTGAGACGGGTCTCTTTCGAAAGCAAAGCCACACCACCCCTCGCATCGGCGACGTGCCGGAGTGCGGCCGTGAACAATTCCATGTCACCGTCCTGAAGACATTCTTCCAGATAGATCGCTGCCACTTTCGGGTTCTTGAGCATCTTCCGGCGGGTTTCAGTATATGATCTGCTTGGTTTCATATTTTGATCCTGTCTTCATAGTCAGCCAGATGCGCCTTGGCTTTTGGGCTCTTGCAACTGTCCCGAGAGTACGGCGGCAACTGGAATCATGCAGCCCCATTCCCGTTCACGCGAGTTTGACTTGTTCCATCGTAGTTACGAGCCTCACCTGCACCGCAACCGCAGTGAGCCCCGGCACACTTCCGGCCAGCAATACCAGGCAATTCTTTATCGGCTGATCAAGCATCGCATGCGCCTCACGGGCTGCCTCTGCTAAAACGCGCGCGATAAGCTTTCGCTCACCCAGTTCTGGCTGCTGGCGCCTTTGGGAGCGTCGGTGTTGGTGCTCAAATGTGGGTTTTTCAGTGCTGGCGCCTTTGCGCAGACTGCGAAAATCGAAGGGGTTATACCTTGAAATGGCGGATTAGCTTGCGATATGTCCGCAATGTGTGGTGCACAATGCGTCTTAAATAGTCATACTGCAGCGCACCCGGGCGTTGGTTGCCCGGGCGCCGTGTTCGCCGGTCTTTGGCTGTTCGTAAGAGTTGAGGGATTCGATGCAAAGGCCGAAGTTGGTTTGGCGCTCTATCAGCGTCATGTGGATCATCTTGGCGCTGCAGCTGGCAGCGCCCGCAAGCCACGCAAAGCCATCGTGGCCGCAAACGGGCAGCGACCTTCGGCCGGACCCCTCCATCAAATTCGGCGTATTGCCCAACGGCATGCGCTACGCGATCAAACGCAACGCCAATCCCGAGGGCACGCTGTCCCTGCGGATGCGCATCGACGCGGGTTCGCTGCACGAGCGCGACGACGAACGCGGTGTTGCGCATTTCCTGGAACACATGGCCTTCAATGGATCGCAGAACTATCCGGAAGGCGAAATGTTCCGTGTGCTGCAGCGCATGGGCATGCAGATCGGATCGGCGGCAAACGCTGCGACCGACTATGACAACACCACGTTTTCGTTGTCGCTGCCCAGCGTACGCACAGAGATCCTGAATTCCGGTTTCAAAGTCTTGCGTGAAATCGTCGGGCGATTGACGCTGTCGCAGGCAGCCATCGAACGCGAGCGCGGGGTAATCCTTTCCGAAGAGCGGGCGCGCGACACGCCCGGGATCAGGGCCGCACTGGCGCAGCTTGATCTGCTCTTTGCCGGGCAAAAATATACGCGGCGCTCGCCGATTGGGGACACAGCGTTTATCCGCTCGGCCAGCACTGACCAGCTCAAAAGCTTTTATCAGCGCTTTTACCGGCCTGAACGGGCTTTGCTGGTGGTTGCAGGCGATCTCGATCCGGCTGTGATCGAGGCCAAAGTTGTGGCCGTGTTTTCCGATTGGTCGCAACCGGGTGCGCAACCGCCCGCAGAAGATTTCGGCCGTCCCAAACCACGCGGCCTTGACGCAGCCCAGGTGGTCCAGCCTGGCCTGGAGGAAACACTGAGTGTCAGCTGGGTGCAGCCCGAGGATCAACGCCTGGACACAACGGCTCGGCGCAAGGAGACCCATCACCGCATTGTCGCCTACACGGTGGTCAATCGCCGCTTGAGCAAGCTGTCGCGCCAGGCTGATCCACCCTTCATCGACGCGCAGATTGACCGCGACGTCGTTCGCGGCGGCGGTGTGGTGACCGCGTTGACGGTGCGCACAAAGTCGGGCGAGTGGGCGCGAGGGATTGCGGCGGCAGAACAAGAGCTGCGCCGCGCACTGGTGCATGGATTGCAGCAAAGCGAGATTGAGCGCGAGGCGCTGGAACAGCGTTCTCCATATCTGCTCGTCGCCGCCAACGCCAACACGCGCACGAACATGGATGTGGCCGACCTGATCCTGGGATCGATCAATTCCAATCGCGTACCGACCGACCCCAAGACGGACCTCGATCTGTATACGCAGAGTATTGCAGGGCTTAAAGCATCGTCCGTCACCCAGGCGTTGAAAGCCTCGGTCAGCGGTGTAGGGCCGCTCATTTTCATAGCAGCCTCCGAGCCGATTGCCGGCGGCTTGCCCGCCGTGCGCAATGCCTACGCCCTGAGCGCCAAGGTTGCGGTGGTGCCGCCGGGAAAAGACGAAATCAAAGAGTTCACCTATCGCGACTTCGGCACCAAGGGCGTCGTCACCGAGCGCAAAAATTTGTCCGACATTGGTGCAACGCTGGTGCGGTTTTCAAATGGCGTCATGTTGAACGTCAAATCGACGGCGTATGAAAAGGATCGCGTCGGTGTAATTGTACGGATGCCGGGCGGGTACCTTGCCCTTCCGCAAAACAAACGTGGCCTGAGTTGGGCTTTGCCTTTCGGATTTGTCGAGGGCGGCCTGGGCCGGCTTGAAATGCAAGAACTCGAGCAAACGGAGCCCGGACATTTTGCGGGAATCAATCTGGGTGTTGACGAAGACAAGTTCCAACTGTCCGGCGATACGGTCGAACGCGATGTGCTGTTGCAATTGCAAGTGCTGGCAGCGTTCAGCACCGATCCGGCGTACCGGCCCGATGGCCTGCGCCGGATTCAGTCAGCGGCCGACGGTCAGCAACGCGAGCAAACGTCGAAAGCAACAGGCGTGCTTTCGCGTGAGTTGCAGGGCGTGCTGCACGACGGAGATCCGCGCTGGGCCGTGCCGTCGGTGGCGGAGCTTAAAGCGCTGACGATGAATGACGTCAAAGCAGCGATCTCTCCGGCATTGGCGCGGGCGCCACTGGAAGTCACGATCGTGGGCCATGTCAAAGTCGAAGATGCAATTGAGGCCGTGGCCAAAACTTTCGGAGCGCTCCCCCCGCGGGACCCGAAATTCAAACTGTCTGATACGGCATTGGCGGTGCGCTTTCCGCAAACGGGACGTGCGCTTGAATTCCGCCATAACGGCCGTGCCGACCAAGCCGCAGTGGCGGCTGTGTGGCCGGGACCGGATCTGTTTTCCGACTCAAAGCGTGAACGCGTCATTAGCGTTTTGAACGAAGTCCTGCAGCTGCGCCTGATCGACGAGGTGCGTGAAGCGCAAGGCGGGACCTACACACCGTTCGGGCACTATTGGTCGTCGCGCTCGATCAAGGGCTATGGCTACATCGTCGCCGGCGTCGAGCCCAAACCCGATGCAGCCGATCTGTTTTTCACCACGCTAGGCAAAATCACTGATGAATTGCGCGATGGAACATTGTCGGCCGATCTCCTGGATCGCGCCCGCAAGCCGCTGCTCTATCAGCACTACGCGGCGGAATCGACGAACGCCTATTGGCTCGAGGCCCTCAGCGACGCGCAATCCGACCCGCGCAACCTGGATCGCGTGCGTTCGGCGCTAAACGATATCAGTTCAATTACAGCCGACGATGTCATCGAAGTCGCCAACGCGTTTCTCGATGACAAGCGCCGGGTGGATATTCGGGTGCTGCCGAAATAGCCGCTCACTCTGCGGCATAGGCGTGCCAAATACCGTCGTCGTCGCGCACACGGATTGCGCCATCGGACGAGCGTTCGAGTGCGTCTGACTCCAGATTGACCTTGGCATAACCGCCCGGAATGTCGAGCACATAGGCGGGCAGGGCAGGGCCCGAAACGCTGCGGCGCAGCTCCCGCATCAATCTCTGGCCATCGGCAATCGTGGTGCGGAAATGCGACGTGCCCGGCGCAAGGTCTGCGTGATGCAGGTAATAGGGTTTGATACGATTTTCGACGAAGCAGTTCATCAGCTCAGCCAGTGTCGCAACGTCGTCGTTGATCCCTTTGAGCAGCACCGACTGGCTCAGCATCGGGATGCCCGCTTCAACAAGGCGGGCGATGGCTTGCCGCGCCGCAGCCGTAAATTCCCGCGGATGATTGGCATGGAGTGCAACAAAGGTGGCCTTGGGCGTGGCTTGCAGGGCCGCAACGAACTCCGGCGTGACGCGCGCAGGGTCAACGACCGGTACGCGCGTGTGCCAGCGCAAAATTTTCACATGTGGAATGGCAGCGCAGCGTTGCGTCAACTCGCTCACCCGGCGGGCAGTGAGGATGAAGGGGTCGCCGCCGGTGAAAATCACCTCAGCAATTTCATCATGGCCCGCAATGTAATCAATGGCAGCCGTGATGGCGTCAGGTGAAAGGCTGGGTTCGCGTTCAGGTCCCACCATTTCGCGGCGAAAGCAAAAGCGGCAATAGACCGGACAGATATGGACGATTTTGAGCAACACCCGGTTGCGGTGGCGATGCACGATGCCTTCGACCGGCGTATGGCGCTTGTCGCCAATGGGGTCGCCCGACTCTTGCGGGCGTGTGTCGAGTTCACGTTCATCGGGAATGAACTGAAGGGCAATAGGGTCGCGCGGATCGCCGTCGTCGATAAGGTCCGCCATCGCAGGCGTGATGGCCACAGCATAGCGCAGGGCCACGCCGCTGAGCGCCTCAATCCGATCACGCGGGATCAGCGCGCCGGCAGCCAGTTCATCGACGCTGCGCAGAGTACGGGCGCTCATGCCCGCCCTGCCGGTGGAGTCCACATGACGTCCTCGATATGCGGGGCGCCGGTGGCGAGCATGATCAGCCGGTCAAATCCCAATGCGACGCCGCTGGCTTGCGGCATGTGGGCAAGCGCCGCGAGCAGGTCCTCGTCGATCGGGTAACGCTCGCCATAGATGCGCTGCTTCTCATCCATTTCGTGTTCGAAGCGTTTGCGTTGTTCCACGGGGTCAGTGAGTTCACCAAAACCGTTCGCCAGTTCCACACCCAGAACATAAAGCTCAAAGCGTTCGGCCACGCGCGCATCGTGCAGGCTCGCTCGCGCCAGCGCCGCTTCAACGCGGGGGTATTGGTCGAGAATCGTGGGCGCTTCAAACCCCAGGTGCGGCTCCACGCGTTCCACGAGTATGCGGCTGAAAATGTCAGACCACGTATCAGAGTCCGAACACGCGCAACCCACTTGTTCGGCCAGTGCCTCTCTGTCGTCCAGCGTCGCCAGAAGATCGACGCCAGCGTAACGCGTGAAGGCGTCGGCAACGCTGATCCGTTGCGGTTCGATCGCCGCATCAAGGCTCCGCCCACGATAAGCGAAAGCCGATGTGCCGGCACTTTCAATCGCGATGTCCAGCAGGTGAGCGCAGTCGGCGATCACAGTGCTGTAGTCTTCATCCGCCCGATACCACTCCAGCATCGTAAACTCCGGCACATTAACCGGCGCGGTTTCACGATCGCGAAAGACACGAGCGAAATCGAAGATGCGCGTTTCGCCCGCAGCCAGCAGCTTCTTGCAGGCGAACTCCGGCGACGTGTGCAGATAATATTGCCTGCCGGTATCGGCATGGGTCGAGAAAGCGTGCAGGTGGGTCTCGTTACCGGGAGATATCTGCAATGCGGCACATTCGACTTCGGTGAAGCCATCGCCTTCGAAATAGCGGCGCATAGCGGCCTTCGTCCGATTGCGCGCCAGCAAAAATGGCCGCCGGTCCCCATGCCGGTTCCGCGACCACCAGGGCGAAGCGGTTACCATGCCGCGCCTTGCCGGGCACGGGCATCTTGGCGAAGCGCCGCCGCGCTGCTATCACCCAGCGCAAATAAGGAGAACGCAGTGGTTTCTGTCATCGCGAGCAATGTGCGCAAAGGGAATGTCATCGACAAGGATGGCAAGCTCTATGTGGTCCTAACAGCTGAAAATTTTCACCCCGGCAAGGGCACGCCAACGACGCAAATTGAGATGCGTCGGATCAGCGACGGGGTCAAGGTAAATGATCGCTACAAAACAACCGACAGCCTTGAAAAAGCGTTCCTGGACATGCGCAAGAACAACTACCTGTACAAGGACGGTGACGCCTACGTCTTCATGGATCCCGAACATTTCGACCAGTCGCACGTCCCGGCCGAAATCCTGGGAGACATGGCGGTCTACCTCCAGGAGAACATGGAAGTGACGCTGAGCCTGCACAACGGCGTGGCGGTCGCCATCGAGATCCCCTCGCGCGTGGTGCTTGAGGTGGTGGACACCGAACCGGTCGTCAAGGGGCAAACCGCATCGTCGTCGTTCAAGCCTGCCAGACTGTCGAATGGCGTCAAGTCGGCGGTCCCTCCGCACATCAATTTGGGCACGCGCATCGTGGTCAACACCGAAGATGGCTCGTACGTCGAACGCGCGAAAGACTGAGCCGCATGAGTGAACTCGACTTCACCGGCAAAACGGTTCTGGTCGTTGGCGGCTCGAGCGGCATCGGCAACGGCATCGCCCAGGGCTTTCGCAAGCACGGCGCTGTCGTTCATGTCTGGGGCACGCGCCCCAAAGCCGGCGACTACAACGTTGATGAAGGGTCGGATTTAAGCGGTCTTCATTATGCGCAAGTTGACGTGTCCGATTTTGTTACCGTTGAAACCCTGAAGCCCAACTTCAAGACGCTTGACGTGCTGGTGTTGAGCCAGGGCACGGTCGTCTACAAACGCGGCGAGTTTCAGATGGATGGCTTCCAGAAAGTCATGGATCTAAACCTGAACAGCCTGATGGCCTGCGCGATCAAGTTCCACGACATGCTGGCGGCAAGCAAGGGCTCGTTGATCACTGTGTCATCGACCGCGGCCTATCATTCGACACGCGGCAATCCGGCCTACAATGCCTCGAAGACCGGTGCCGTGGGCCTGACGCGCACGCTGGCAGAAGCATGGGCGGGTGACGGCATCCGCGTCAACGGCATCGCGCCGGGTCTGGTTGACACCAAGCTCACGAAAGTCACGACGTCCAATCCCGAAAGGTTGGAAGCGACACTCGAAGGCATCCCGCTCAGGCGCCTGGGCACGCCGCAAGACATGGCGGGCGTGGCCTTGTTTCTGGCCTCACCGCTGGCGGCCTATGTGGTGGGGCAAACCATTCCGGTTGATGGCGGGCTGATCCTCTAGCTGCCCAAAAATTTCGCTGCCCGCTTTTCCGAGAAGGCTGCAACCCCCTCGCCATAATCGTGCGACCGGCCGAGGCTGCGCTGCAGGTCGCGCTCAAGGTCGAGTTGCTGATCAAGCGTTGACGCCCACGCTTTGCGGATCGCGAGCTTTGTGGCGCCCAACCCTCTGGTCGGACCCCCGGCAAATTTCTCCAGCAGTTTGGCGGCCTCCGCCTGCAATTGATCGTCATCGACTGCGCGCCAGATCAACCCCCAGCTCTCGGCTTTTTCCGCACCAAGCGCCTCGCCGGTCAGCGCCAATCCCATGGCGCGCGCTTGGCCAGCAAGTCGCGGCAGGATCCAGGTGCCGCCGGAATCCGGAACCAGTCCGATATTGGCGAACGATTGAATGAACCGCGCCGACTTCGCCGCCAGCACAATGTCGGCGGCAAAGGCGATGTTGGCGCCGGCCCCGGCCGCAACCCCGTTGACCGCGCAGATCACCGGCTTGGGCAAAGCGACCAGGCGGCGGATCAGCGGATTGTAGCGCTGCTCGATCGACTCCCCCAGATCGACGCCATCGCCACCGGGAGCAACGGCGCGATCAGACAAATCCTGCCCCGCACAAAAGCCGCGGCCCGCACCCGTGATCAGCAGGGCGCGGATGGAGGCGTCCTCCTCGACCAGATTCAGTGCCGCCGCCACCTCGCCGTGCATTTGCACATTAAAGCTGTTCAGCCGCTCGGGGCGGTTGAGGGTCAGCGTCGCCGCGCCGTTGGCGACGTCAAAGAGAATGGTTTCCATGTGTCGGATTTCCTGCAGGACAAAAATCGGAGGAGATGCGCCTTTCATTTTAGGACAAACAGGACACAGAACACAGTCCAAAAACACTGTCCTGTCTCACCTGTCCTGTTGACAGGCGCCCGTCGCGTAAAGGCTTTCCGCCCAATCGACAATCGTCGCAGCCGAAGGCCGGGGCTCGCCAGCCGAGCAGTCGCTTGGCACCGGCACTCGTCTGGCGCGCGGACCGGGCCTGGTATAGATTACGGTGACAGAGCACTAAACCCCTGGGAGCGCAGGCTTCCAGCCGGCCCTTTCAGTGCCCGGAAACAATGTGGGCGGCGCACCGCGTCATCACGGGCTAATTGAGGCGTTGACCTGGCTGGCGTCGCCATGTCCGCAACACCTCGACCAGCGCCCGCGCATCGTTGGCGGCGAGGTTGCGGATGCGCAGGCCCTTGTGAGACCGGCTCGAGCTAAAACAGACGTCAAGGGTGCCAAAAACCTGTCGCCGCATTTGCCGGATTTCGGCTTGGGCTATGCCCTCATGTAATTAAGGGGACGATATAAGTAATTGCAAAGTCAAGGGCACGAGGCACGATTGATTCAAGGCAATTGCCTATATCGTCCCCTTAATTCCTGCGTGTCGCGGAGAGGCGCTTACCCTCGCAGCGCCGGCGTCTCATCGGCGGAAGACGTGATGTGCACGCGCAACGGAGCGTTCGAAAGGCGCTCCGTTGCGATGCTCAAGTATGCGCGATTGTTACTGGTCGAGGATCGGGGCGAAGCCACCCATGATCATGCGTTTGCCGTCGAAGGGCATGTCGTTCATTGCCTTCATGCGCGGGTCTTGCATTACCTTTGCCATACCCTTGTCGCGCGCGTCCTTCGACGGCCATTCGATCCAGCTGAAAATCACCGCTTCGCCGTCTTCGGCTTTCACCGCGCGGCGGAAGTCGGTGACCTTGCCGTCGGGAACGTCGTCGCCCCAGCATTCGACCATGCGCGTTGCGCCGAACTCTTTGAAGAGCGGTAAGCCTTTGCGCGCGTGTTCGAGATAGGCCTGCTTGTTGTTCTTGGGAACAGCAAGCACAAATCCGTCGATGTAACTCATATCGTTTCCTTTGAGGGTTCTCATGTGGCCAAAAGCGGGACACGCCGTCGCGCCAAGCCGTTCATGACGAGTTGAAAGTTTAGTGCTTCTGCATCTTTTGCATCATAGCAGCGTGACGCTTTTTCAATTCGTCGGGCGGCACGTCTTCGATGTGTGTTGCGATCCACTAGGTATTGCCGGCGAAATCCTTCACGCATCCCATGCGGTCGCCATAGAACTGATCCGCCACCCCGTCTTTGATTTGGGTGGCGCCCGCCTGGAGCGCGCGCTTGTAAGTCGCATCCACGTCATCGACGTAAATGTAGAGCGACGCAGGTGAGGCTTTGAAACCACCCTCCATGGGGTCCATGAGCATGATGTGGCTGTCGCCGATTTTCAGCTCAGCGTGGCCGATCATTCCGGGTTTGTCGCCCGGCATTGTCATGCTTTCCTTGGCGTTGAACGCCTTCTTTGCAAACTCAATAAAATTCGCTGCTCCATCGACAGTTATGAAGGGCGTGATGCTGTGACGCCCTTCTGGCGTCGCCTTCACGTAGAATCTGGTTGCGGATTTTGCGGCTGTTTTTCCGGTCACCGAACCGGACTGTGATTCCGACATATGAGTTGCCTCCTTGGCAGATAGTGGTCGAGTGAGGGGTAAGTGCGTCGGTGATGGCATCGTTCCCACATCGTGAAGCGGGTTACGCATTGTTTACTTGGTTCCGTGCGCTATTTCGCGCAAATGCCACCTTACCGGGAGTCCATGGCGATCAATTAAGTCCAAGCGGTGCGGGCCTAAAGAGCGGCATCCCAAGCAGTCATTTGGCCTGCATGCGCAGAGCGGTGCTAGAGTGCGTGCTGCTTGTGATTCCACTGTACGTGAAGGTGAGCCATGGTGTCTGTCGGTGAGTGGAAGGCGTCCCCTTCGGGACGGTCGGCGTCGTTTGGGGCCGCAAGCCTGCTGCGGCAAGTGCCCTTATTCATATTGCCGGCGTTTGCGATTGCCGTTCTGTCGCTGATCGCGTGGACAAGCCTCACCTACGGCATTCCAGTCCAAATGTTTACAAGGGACATGGCGGTTCTTGCCAAATTTCATCCGTTTGTGGCGGTCGCATCGAGTCTCGGCGCGTTTCTCATGGTTGCGACGGCAACGTGTTGTTTATTCGCGTTTTCAGTCGCGCGCGAGACCGGCCGGCAGATACCGTGGCACGTCTTGGCCGTGGGTCTGTTTTCACTGTATCTGGCGGCAGATGATTTTTACGAGTTTCATGATCGTCTATTTCCACGCAACTTTGGAATCCCTCAGCAGCTTGTTTACGCGTTGATCGCGGCAACTGCTGCGGCGATCACATTTCGCTGGTGGCGCCACTTCCTAGCGTTTCGCCCATGGTTGCTGGCGGCGGCTTTGTTCTTTTTGAGCATCTCGATGGCATCCGATATCTTCGACAAAATGCTTCTGAGCATACTCCATCAATGGCAGTTTTTTTGGGAAGACAGTGCAAAGTTTGTAGGGATTTCCCTGTGGGCGACCTATTTCATAGGCATGGCGCAACGCACGCTTTCGCGATAATTTCGGAAACAGTGCACTTAACTCCGTTCGGCTGCGGACCGCGCCAGAGGCGCGGTTGTGGTGAGTCAATTATGTACACAGTCACCGTAGCCCTCCACGCTCTGTTACCTTCGTCCTGGCGTGTTTGAGCCACAGACGCGTCGTCGTAGGGAGTGCCTTACCGGGACGAAGCGCCGTACCTGGCCATGTGCAATACTCCTCTAATGGCAAGCTACAATCTCGACTTCGGCCAGCCCTTCTATTGTCAAGCTTCATGTATCGTCTTGTCAACAGGTCGGAAGACACCGGTCCGCGAGACGCAGGTCTGGGTGACTGAGGGCGCCCTGACTGCACACATTGGTGCCTATCGCATGGATCTCGTGCCGGCACGGCCCAACGTCTTCGGAGGACGCCATACGCCATTCACAGCAGCAGAGGCCGTTGCCTTTACAGCGGACAGCGGTGGCATATCTACAAGCGTGGCTTGGAATGGTGCGTCGTTCACAGTCGTTCGATAGTGTATGTTGATTTGCGGCGCTGCAGGCCCTTTCGCGCGGGATTGGCCTCACGGTGATTGCGCCGGAATAATTGACCCTTTGCGGGCAATGCCCTACTCTAGTTTCGCCGCTGCAATCGTGAACGAGTTTGCTCGCCGATGTACACCACGGAACTTGAAGAGAAAAACAAAAAGCCTGCGCCGCGTGAAGTGCCGGTCGCCGAAGATCCCGCAAAGCTGGCGGCCTTTGAGGCGCGCGTCGCGGCGGATGAGTTTATCGAGCCCAAGGACTGGATGCCGGCGGCTTACCGCAAAACTCTGGTGCGCCAGATGTCCCAGCACGCGCATTCCGAAATCGTGGGCATGCTGCCCGAAGGCAACTGGATCACGAGGGCGCCAAGTTTGCGGCGCAAGGCGGTGCTGCTGGCCAAAGTGCAAGACGAAGGCGGGCATGGGCTTTATCTCTACGCTGCCGCCGAAACGCTGGGCACCAGCCGCGAGGAGATGATCGAGGCGCTGCATTCCGGCCGCGCCAAATATTCGACGATTTTCAATTACCCTACCTTGACCTGGGCCGACATCGGGGCGATTGGCTGGCTGGTGGATGGTGCCGCGATCTTGAATCAGGTGCCGCTGCAGCGCACCTCCTACGGTCCCTATGCGCGCGCGATGGTGAAAATCTGCAAGGAGGAAAGTTTCCATCAGCGTCAGGGTTTTGAAATCATGACGGTGATGGCGGGCGGTTTGCCCGAGCAGCGGCGCATGGCACAAGATGCGCTTGACCGCTGGTGGTGGCCGTCGCTGATGATGTTCGGGCCGCCCGATGACAATTCGCCCAACACGGCGCAATCGATCCGCTGGCGCATCAAGCGCGAGACGAATGACGATCTGCGGCAAAAGTTTGTCGATGTCACGGTGCCGCAAGCCGATGCGATCGGGCTCAAGGTTCCCGACCCAAAGCTCGCATGGAACGAAGCGCGTGGCTCGTATGATTTCGGGCCGGTCGATTGGGAAGAATTTTATGCCGTCGTCCGCGGTGAAGGTCCGGTCGCCAAAGATCGCGTGAAGGCGCGTGTCGCCGCATGGGAAGATGGCGCCTGGGTGCGTGAGGCGGCGTCCGCACATGCGGCGAAGCACGCCGTCAAAGCAGCAGCGGAGTAGGGCAATGAGCAACGATTGGCCGCTGTGGGAAGTGTTCGTTCGCGCGAAGCATGGCCTGTCACATAAACATGCCGGCAGCGTGCATGCCGCCGACGCGCGCATGGCGCTGGAGTCGGCGCGGGACACGTATACGCGGCGCATGGAAGGTGTCAGTCTGTGGGTGGTGCCATCGGCGCAGATTGTGGCGTCCGATCCCGGCGAAGCAGCGGCCCTGTTCGAACCGGCCGCAGACAAGGTCTATCGCCATCCGACGTTTTATGTGATCCCCGAGAATGTGAAGAACATCTGATGGACCGCGCGCTCAGTGACTATGCGCTTCGCCTCGGCGACGACAGCTTGATATTGGGTCAGCGCCTGTCGGAATGGTGCGGGCATGCGCCGATGCTTGAGCTCGATCTGTCGCTCGCCAATATCGGTTTGGATCTGGTGGGGCAGGCGACGCATTTTTTGACGCTGGCCGGTGACGCGGACAGGCTCGCCTTTCACCGCGATGTGCTTGATTTCAAAAACTGTTTGCTCGTTGAGCAGCCCAACGGCGATTTCGCGCAAACAATTGCGCGCCAGTTTATGTTTTCGAACTGGCAGGAATTGCAGCTGCGCGAGCTCTCGGACTCGGCGAACGCGACATTGGCGGCCATCGCAGCCAAAGCCGTGAAAGAGGTTGCCTATCACGCGCGCTTTGCCAACGAATGGGTAGTAAGGCTGGGCGACGGCACGGATGAAAGCCGTGCGCGCATGGAGCAAGCGCTTGAGTGGATGTGGCGCTTTGGCGACGAGCTGTTCGATGTCGATGCGCACCTTGAGCCGTTGATTGCAGAAGGAATTGCCGTCGACCCGCGCGAGCTTGGCGCTGAGTGGGAGGCGCGGATCGCCGCAACGCTGGCGCGCGCGGCGCTCAACGTGCCGGCGCCACGGCGCGGCGCCAGGGGCGGGCGCCTGGGGCATCATTCTGAGCATCTGGGGCATCTGCTCGCCACGATGCAGTTTCTGCCGCGCGCCTATACGGGGACAGTATGGTGAAAGCGCGCGTCCTTCAGGTGCTGGCGCGCGTGCCCGATCCAGAAATTCCATGTCTGTCGGTCGTTGATCTGGGGATCGTGCGCGACGTCACCGCAGATGCGGTCGTAATCACGCCGACCTATACGGGTTGCCCGGCAACGCTGATGATCGAGCAATCGATCCGCGCCGAACTTGATCGCGCCGGCTATGCACATCTTGGCATCAAGACTGTGCTGGCGCCGCCATGGACGACGGACTGGATCAGCGATGAAGGCCACGAAAAACTACGCGCCTTTGGTATCGCACCGCCGGACCGCTCCGCGCGCGAGGAAGACGCCATATGTCCGCGCTGCACCTCAACGCACACCGAAATGATCAGCCGCTTCGGCTCGACACCCTGCAAAGCGCTGCACCGCTGCCTAGCCTGCGGCGAACCCTTCGACAAATTCAAGTGCCATTAAGTTCATGTCGATAAACTCCGGATTTCACAAGCTGAAGGTTTCGCAAGTGCGCCGTGAGACGGCGGATGCGGTGTCCCTTCGTTTTGAGGTTCCGCCCGCTTTGCGCGATGCCTTCACCTTCAAGGCGGGGCAGCATCTGACACTCAAAGCTGACATCAACGGCGAAGATATCCGGCGCACTTATTCGGTGTGTGTTGCGGCTCACGAAAGGGAAATGCGCATTGCCGTGAAGCTCATGCGCAGCGGGCGCTTCTCGACCTGGGCGAACGAACACATCAAAGTGGGTCAGGAGCTTGAGGTTTTGCCGCCGATGGGACGCTTCGTCGAACCCGAGACCGCGGGAGACGCCCCCATTTATGTGGCGCTTGCGGGAGGGTCGGGGATTACGCCGGTGCTTTCGATTTTGAAATCGGTCCTGCATGAAAAGCAGCGCAGCCGGTTGACGCTGCTCTACGGCAATCGCGACTCCCTTTCGATCATGTTCTTGGAAGAACTGGCGGGCCTGAAGAATCGCTATCTCGACCGCCTCGAAGTCTATCACGTCCTTGAAGACGAAGCCGAGGAGATCGAACTCTTCAACGGCCGACTGGACCTCGCAAAGTGCCAGGAGGTGTTTTCATCACTCGTGAAAACGGAACAGGTGGATGCGTTTTTCATCTGCGGTCCTGGACCAATGATGGATGCAGCTGAAACCGCATTGGCGGCGCGCGGTGTGGCGCGCGATAAAATTTTGGTCGAGCGCTTCACCACCAGCGAACTCTCGGCCGAGGAGGTGGCGGCGAACCGGGCGCTTGAAGTCAACGCCTCGGGCACGATGTTGACCGTCGCCATCGACGGGCGGCGGCTCAGGCTTCCATTCATCGCCGCCAAGGGCAATATTCTTGAGAGCGTTCAAGCCGCAGGTCTGCCCGCACCCTACGCCTGCAAAGGCGGCGTCTGCACGACATGCCGCGCCCGCGTAACTTCGGGCAGCGTTGTGATGAAGAAAAATTACGGTCTAAGTGCACAAGAAGTCGCCGACGGCTTCGTCCTCACCTGCCAGGCCGTGCCGACGAGCGACGAGGTCACGCTTAACTACGACGCTTAGTGATTTGGCGGGAACAAATCTCTCACTACCGCGTTATCCAAGAACGCGGCGGTAGATGAGAGGTTGGCAGCATGCGCGAAATTCTTTCGTCTTTGAAGGCGCGGGGTGCAGTAATTGTAGGCAACGGCGCCATGCTGAAAGTCCTGCTTGCATCGTTGGCGCTCGCCGTCCTTGTGCTTGCGGTCATCGCTTTCGTCGTATGAATTGCCCTCACGGCATTGCTGTGTAGTTCAGCTCGCAGCTATAGGTGAATTCCCATTGCGGATCGTACATCAGGCTGCTGCCCGTGACGACACATCTGCGGCCTTGCCCCGCAAGATAGGCTGCAACCGCGCTCTCAAGCGTTTGCCGCTCCACGCTGTTGTTATACTTGCCAAACGTCGTCGTGCGGATCACGACATCGCTGACTGAAGTGGTGAGGCTCGACGTGATGACCATCTTGCCCGCACTTGGCTTGTCGAAAATGCGGAACGACCGGTTCTCGTAGGCAAAATTAGTCAGCGGGATATAGCGATACTCGTCATTGACGTATTGCGGGTACGCACAGCCCGCAAGCCCAAGCAAAACCAGAACGGCAAAGGCAAGGCGCACGGGCAAACTCCTTCAAAATCAGGATTGATTCGCAAAGCCAGCCGAGTGTCCGCCCAATCCTTAAACATTTGTGCAACACGCGGGCGCCAATGCAGAACGTCAATTGCCCGCTCGCCCGACGCAGGCTAGTTTTGGCACCGCCTCTATCGCAACCGCTCCGCACACATTGGCCCAAGGGGATTTCTATGGACGACCTGCCTCCGCCGCATCGCCGCCGTTCACTGTGGTTGCCGGCCAACTCGCATGAATTTTGGGCGCTGGCGTTGTCGCTGCTTTCAGTTCTCGTGCTGGTCCAGGTTGGTGCCCCCGTCATTCGCGAGTTCGAGTTTCTTGATCCGAAACTCCGCGACTATTTTATAGGCATAAGTTTCGCGGCCTTCCCGCTCATCCATCGAACCTACAAGCAAAACCTCGCCCGCTTAACGATCCATCAGCAACCGGTAAAACATGACTCTACGCCCTGGTACGTTGCGGGTGTGGTGGCTGCTGCGGTTCTCTTTGGCTGGAATCAGTTTGTCTCGCTGTTGTCCGGCATATCGATCGGCGTCCTTTTTGCGGCATTCGACGGCCCAGGTCTTCAGAACCTGGACCCCGCAACGGTGAACGAAGCGGCCGCCACAGCCAGCCTCTTTACCGTGATGCCCCTCAATGCGATTGCGGCAATCTTTGCAGGCATCCTCCTCAACCGCCACACGCGCTCGCACACAGTCTTGGCCCTGGCACTCGCATCATTCAGTTTCGTCGCCATCAACACTTTAATGACATGGGCGTTTCACCCGCAGATGTTCGAACCCGTCATCGCAGTAGTGGCGCAGGGTGGCGAAGCAGCTGCCTTGGTGCTGGTCGGCATGGCCTTGGTCGGGATTGTAATTTTTGTTTTTGGCGCCATCGGCCTACTGGTCTCGCGCTTTAACCGTGAGCGGCCTGTTGGGCGCATCATCGAGGCCGCGCGTAAGCTGCCACCGGGTGAGCGCGAAGCCTTGGCGCTGGAGCTGACAAACCGTCTTGACGCTGCCGCTAGGAAATCTCAACCGGTACAAATTCCAGCAACTGCAGAGCCTTAAAGCGGGGACACAAAAATGCGTTTAAGCACCTTCATCACCATCGGCCTGGTGACGCTTGCCGCCTGCGGCTCGCAATCCCCCCAAGCCCCCGGCGTCGGCAGTGCCATTCTTGAAAAACTGGGCTTGCCCGGCCGCTGGGCCCAGGATTGCTTCCGCCCTTACAACACCCACAACCCGCATCTGATTTACACCGCGCCCACAAATGGCGTGCCGACAGAGCAGGTGCTGATGGACCCCAACTTCGACCGCACAACCGAGCTTCTCGATGTCAAGGAACTACCCGGCGGATCCGTTCAGTGGACCCAGAAGGCGGGCGATACGATGGTCACCGTTGTCACAAAACTTGAGGGCAACCGGCAAAAAACGTGGAGTTCGACGGTGGACGACGGCACGCAGCTGATCAGCAACGGAAAGTTCAGCGGCGGCGGCGAACCGCCCTGGTTCAGCAAATGCGAGACAAATTAACCGCCACAATGCCGCCACTTGGCAAGCAGACAATGCAGGTTCATGATGGCGGGCAGGAGGCAACCGGCTATGAAACGAATATTGGTAATTGCGCTGTTTTTGACAACTGCGGCGCCGGCACTGGCGGAAATAGCCCAGCCGTCGATCACAGGAAATTCCTGGGTGGCCATCGCCATCATCTTGGGCCTTGTCGCGTTGATCGCGCTTTTCATCAGTGGCGTCCTCAACATTTCCAAGGGCGAAAAATCCAGTGACGACGGAGCGGGCGTCGGCGTCCTCGACGGAATCGACGACGACGATGACGAGGAGGACAGGAAGAAACACTAGTGTTCCGCCACAAACTTATGAATCCACGCAGAGACGCGGAATTACGCGCGTTATCCCCCATCCCCTGCGAGCCACAAGGGCTGCGCAGGGACTTCCCCCGCAAGCGGAGGAAGACCAGAAAATCTGGTGTCTGCCCCCGCTTGCGGGGGAAGTGACTGCGCCGCGTTAGCGGCTGCAGACGATGGGGGGAAGTGCCGCGCAAGGTCGACTGGCGCATATCGAAAATTCCGGCCACTGGTATTCGCCTCGATACCGGATGCACATAAATGAGTCCGAACGTTGGCTCAAAAGAACGCCTGGATTCCCGTCTGCGCCCGTCCCAAAATCAGGGCATGGACATCGTGCGTACCCTCGTAGGTGTTGACGGTCTCGAGGTTCATCAGATGGCGGATGACATGATACTCATCCGAAATTCCATTGCCGCCATGAATGTCGCGGGCCTGACGCGCAATGTCGAGTGCCTTGCCGCAATTGTTCCGCTTGAGCAGTGATACCGCAGGCGGCGAGGCCTTGCCCGCTTCAATCAGACGTCCCAACTGCAGCACCGCCGCCGTTCCAAGCGTGATCTCGGTTTGCATGTCGGCGAGTTTCTTCTGGATCAGTTGCGTCGCCGCCAACGGGCGGCCGAATTGTTTCCGGTCAAGCGCATACTGACGCGCCCGGTGCCAGCAGAACTCAGCCGCCCCCATGACGCCCCAGGCGATGCCATAACGGGCCCGGTTCAAGCACGAGAATGGACCGCGCAAGCCGCTGACATCCGGCAGATGGTTGGCTTCCGGCACAAAGACATCATCAAGCGAAATCTGACCGGTCACCGACGCGCGCAACGAAAATTTTCCTTCGATCCTGGGCGTAGTGAAGCCTTTAAATGATCGCTCGACAATAAAGCCGCGAATGACACCGTCGTCGGTCTTCGCCCACACAACGGCAATATCGGCCACCGGCGCGTTGGTGATCCAGTTCTTCGAACCTTGCAGAATGAACCCACCGGGTGCTGCCTTGGCGCGCGTGATCATCGCACCCGGGTCGCTGCCATGGTCGGGCTCAGTCAGACCAAAACACCCGATCATTTCGCCGCTGGCGAGCTTGGGCAAAAACTGGCGCCGTTGGTCCTCACTACCAAACGCAAAAATCGGATGCATGACCAGGCTCGACTGCACACTCATCGCCGAGCGATATCCGGAATCGACGCGCTCGACCTCGCGCGCCGCCAGCCCGTAAGCGACATACCCCAGCCCGGCACCACCATAACTTTCGGGGATCGTGATGCCGAGCAGCCCCATCTCGCCCATTTCACGCATGATTTTGGTATCAAAATGCTCCCGGCGATTCGCCTCCAGGACGCGCGGCATAAGCTTGCCCTGCGCATAGTCGTGGCTCGATTTGGCAATCAATCGTTCTTCTTCCGTCAGCTGCTCGTTTAGCAGCAGCGGATCCTCCCAATTGAAAGTGCCGGAATCGAGGTCAGCCTTGTGTTTCGCAGTCATCGCGGTCTCAACTATGATTACCCAGGTGCGCAACAATCTAACCGGTGGTAAACCATATGGAAATGGTGAAAAGCGTAAACTTCCTCAGGACTCCGGTCTGCCAATTGGGTAGATTGCAGCCAATGTATAACGGGACATATTGCTATGCCGGCTAAAGCGAAACCAAAATCGAAAGTAACTGCCGAAACGGCGCCTGAAAAAAAGACCGCAAAAACCGACACGCCGGTGTTCTTCCGAATGACGGTCGAAGTCACAAACCTGGAGCAAGCGGGGAAATTCTATGCCGCGCTTTTGGGTATCGAGGGCCGCAAACTTCCCCGTTCCAGGCTCTACTTCGATTGCGGCCCTGTCATCCTTCAGGTCATAGACGTATCGGCGTCAAGGCCTTCGCACACATCGGCAAAGTCGCTCTATTTTTCTGTGGCCAACCTCGAAGCCGTCCATAAGCGTGCCAAAAAGCTCAAATGCCTCTCGCTCGAAATGGTCCATGAAAAAGCTGGTGGCGCGATCGTGGTCCGCCCATCGGGAGAACGCTCGTTTTACGTCGATGACCCATGGTTCAACGCGCTCTGCTTCGTTGAAGCGGGAACCGAGCACCGGGGCTAGGTGTCGCTTAACGCTTTCGCTGCGCGTATAACCCGCGCCCCGCAGATTTTTGACGCGAACCGTGCCACCCGCGTTCTCGGCGCGCTCGGCGCCAGAGCAGGGCATGGCCCCTTGCGCGATCTCGTTGCGGCCGTTGCCTCCAACAGCCCGTATCTCGCAGGCCTGATGGAAAGGGACGCGGACCGGTTGGAACAGGATCTGTCCGGCGCGCCGGAACTCGCATTGCGCACTATGCTGGCAGGTCTCGATAACACGGGGACACTGCAGCGCGCTGAAATGATGACACTGCTGCGCGAAACCAAGCGCCGCGCTTCGTTGCTGATTGCGTTCGCCGACACCGGCGGCGTCTGGTCGCTGACCGAAATCACCCGCGCCCTGACTGAACTGGCTGACAGCACGTTAGCCGCATCGCTGCGATTTGCAATGCGCGAAGCCGTCACGCGCGGACGCTTCGCGCCGCACTCCCAGGACCGCCCGGAAGTGGACAGCGGGTTATTCTTCCTGGCCATGGGCAAGTACGGAGCCTTCGAACTCAACTACTCCAGCGACATTGACTTCAGCTGCTACTTCAATCCCGATCGTCTGCCCGTGACCCAGAGCGTCGAACCGCGCGAGTTTGCGGTTCGCCTGACCCAGACCACGGTCGCCCTCATGCAGGAGACGACGGTGGACGGTTACGTGTTCCGCTGCGATCTGCGCTTGCGGCCCGATGCGGGGTCAACGCAAATCGCCGTCTCAACGCGTGCCGCCGAAAGCTACTACGAGACAATGGGTCAGAACTGGGAGCGCGCAGCGATGATCAAAGCGCGCGTCTGCGGCGGCGACATTCAGGAAGGCGAAGAGTTTCTGACCAATCTGCAGCCTTTCGTGTGGCGCAAATATCTGGACTATGCCGCCATCGAAGACATTCACTCGATCAAGCGCCAAATTCACGCCCAGGCCGGGCACAGTAAAATCGCCATTGCCGGCCACAACATCAAACTTGGCCGCGGCGGCATTCGCGAGATCGAGTTCTTCGCCCAAACACAGCAGCTGATCCTCGGTGGGCGTATTCCATCGTTGCGGAACGCGCGCACAGTGGACGCCCTCGCGGCCCTGGCGTCTCGCAATATTGTGGCCGATGAAGCGCGATCAGATTTGACCTCAGCTTACGAGTACCTGCGCACCCTCGAACATCGCCTGCAGATGATCGAAGATGAACAGACCCACACTTTGCCCAAACACCCGGAGGGACTGGACAACGCGGCCCGCTTCATGGGTGACGCCAGCACGCATGATTTTTCGCAGTCGCTTCGCGGGCATTTGTCAAAAGTTCAATCGCACTACGCCAAACTGTTTGAGAGTGAGCCTTCACTGTCCGAGGCCACCGGCAGTCTGGTGTTTACCGGTGTTGATGATGACCCTGAAACAATCGAGACCCTGCGCAAATTGGGATTCTCGCAACCGGGCGCGCTTTCGGCGACGATTCGCGGCTGGCACCATGGCCGGGTCCGTGCGACCCGCAGCGAACGGGCGCGCGAAAAACTGACAGCATTGATGCCGCTGCTGCTGGAGGCACTGGGCAAAACCGCAAACCCCGACATCGCTTTTACCCGCTTCGATAAATTCCTGGAAGGCCTGCCGTCCGGCGTCCAGGTCTTTGCCTTGCTCTATTCCAATCCGCGTTTGTTGGGGTTGATTGCCGAAATCGTAGGCACCGCGCCCCGTCTCGCCGATCACCTTGCGGCGCGCCCCGGCCTGCTCGACGTTCTGATTGACATCGACTTCCTGCGCCATCAACCGGTGAAGGCAGAGCTCGACGACAGTCTCGCCCCATTGATGCGTGGAGCAAAGACGTACGAGGAGAAGCTGGACATCGTGCGGCGCTGGACAAAAGACCAGCAGTTTCGCGTTGGCTTACAGTTGCTGCGCGGGGAAATTGACGGCATCGCTTCAGGCTATGCCTTTGCCGATATCGCGGAAGTAGCCATCGGTGCCCTCAACACCGCCACCCAGGACGAAGCTGTCGTGGCGTACGGGCACGTGTCCGGCGGCGGCATGGCCGTCATCGCAATGGGCCGTTTGGGCGGCCGTGAAATGACTGCAGCGTCCGACCTAGACCTGATCATAGTCTACGATCATGGGCCGGCGGCCAACACCTCCGATGGCGCGCGTCCCATATCGCCGAGTCAATATTATGCCCGCCGCTCACAGCGCCTGATTACGGCCTTGACGGTGGCGACGGGCGAGGGCGGTCTCTACGACGTCGACATGCGCTTGCGCCCGTCCGGCAACAAGGGTCCCGTCGCAGTCAGCTTCGAGACATTCACCAACTATCAGGCCGGCGAAGCCTGGACGTGGGAACTTCTCGCACTCACCCGCGCGCGGGTTATTGCGGGGCCGCCGGAGTTGGGCAGACGCATTGAAGGCGTGATCCGGAAATCGCTGACCGCCGGGCGGGATCAGGCCAAAACCCTCGCCGATGTTGCCTCCATGCGCGCGCGGCTGGATAAAGAGCGGCCTGGTAAGTCGCCGTGGGACCTCAAGGAGATCAAAGGTGGTCTGTTTGACATCGAGTTCATTGTCCAGGCCCTGCAGCTGATCCACGCGCCACGCGATGCAAACGTGCTGAGTTTCAACACGCTCGATGCGTTGAAGAACCTCGCAACCATCGCCGCTTTCGACAAGGGAATGAGTGAGCGGCTGCACCGCGCCACCCGATTGTATCAGGCATTAACGCAAATTCTGAGGTTGACGATCGAAGGCCCGTTCCGCCCCGGCGATGCATCTGCATCCCTGCGCGCGTTGATCACAAAGGCCGCACAAGCCGCATCATTTGCCGAAGTTGAAAGCCAATTGCAGATCATCGAAGCCGACACGCGCGTCATTTTCTCGAAATTAATCGGCTAGAGAGGGCACAGCCCCCCATCGTCAGCGGCGCCTAACGGCGCGCAGCCACTTCCCCCGCAAGCGGGTGCAGAAAGAAAAACTGGTGTCTGCCCCCGCTTGCGGGGGGAAGTCCCTGCGCAGTTCTTACTGCTGCAGGGGATGGGGGCCGCCTATGCCAAACGCAATTGCTCCAACAGGCTCCGCGCGAAGTCCGACAGCGTGTCGTCTCGCGCCCCCATAACAATTACGCG
>JAWXBO010000133.1:0-8510 GCA_034440175.1 Alphaproteobacteria bacterium | reverse complement strand
GGGCCTGTGGGTCTTGTCCGACCTGGCCTATGCCGAAATTTACTTCTCAGGCAACCCGCCGCCATCCATGCTGCAGGTGCCCGGCGCCAAGGACATTGTGGTGGAATTCAATTCGCTGTCGAAAACCTATGCGATGCCGGGGTGGCGCATGGGTTTTGCGGCAGGCAATGAAAAACTTATTCACGCGCTTGGCAGGATAAAGTCCTATCTTGATTATGGGGCATTCACGCCGATCCAAGTGGCGGCCACGGCCGCTCTTAACGGGCCGCAAGACTGCGTTGACGAAATGCGCGCGATTTACAAATCGCGCCGCGATGTTTTGATCGATGGCTTCACGAGGGCGGGCTGGTCCGTGCCCGCACCCGAAGCTTCGATGTTTGCCTGGGCGCCGATCCCCGAAGCGTTTCGCGCGCTCGGCTCGCTGCAGTTCTCAAAACTATTGCTTGAGCACGCCAAGGTCGCCGTCGCGCCGGGTATCGGCTTTGGCGAGTACGGCGATGGCCACGTGCGCATCGCCCTGGTGGAAAATGAGCATCGCATTCGCCAAGCCGCGCGCAATATTCGCAAATTCCTGACCTCCGGTCCTTCTCAAGCGGAAGCGGGCACCACCCGCGCAGCAGCACAATGAAAGCACTACGTGTAGGGATTGCCGGACTGGGCACTGTTGGTGCATCGGTAGCGCGTATTATTGTCGAGCAGGGCGAGGCGCTATCGGCGCGTTGCGGGCGGCGGCTGGAACTCAAAGCCGTCAGTGCGCGCGACAAAAGCAAAGATCGCGGCTTCGGCATGGCTGGCGTTGAGTGGTTCGACGATCCGGTGACACTTGCGCAGTTCGCGCCGGTCGATCTGTTCGTTGAACTGATGGGTGGCGACGGCGACCCCGCCCGGGCCAGCGTTGAAGCAGCGCTGCAGCGCGGCGTGCCCGTCGTCACGGCCAACAAGGCGTTGCTCGCGCATCACGGGGTGGCGCTGGCCAATGCCGCTGAAAGCAAGGACCTGGCGCTCAATTTCGAAGCGGCTGTGGCTGGCGGCATTCCGATCATCAAATCGCTGCGCGAAGGTTTGGGTGCCAACAGGATTTCGCGCGTCTATGGAATTTTGAACGGTACCTGCAATTATATCCTGACGACGATGGAAGCCAGTGGCCGCTCGTTTGAAGATGTGCTGGCTGAAGCGCAGAAATTAGGTTACGCCGAGGCCGATCCCACGTTTGACATCGGCGGCATGGATACCGCGCACAAACTGTCCCTGCTGGCCGCCGTGGCTTTCAGCAATGCACCGGCTCTTGACGGCATTCATGTCGAAGGCATTGAGCGCATTACACCGCTTGACATAAAATTTGCCCACGAATTCGGCTTTCGCATCAAGTTGCTGGGTCTGGCCACACGCACCGCCAACGGTATAGAGCAACGCGTTCATCCGGCGATGGTGCCTCTTGGTACGCCGCTTGCCGATGTTGACGGTGTCTTCAACGCGGTGGTCGCCGAGGGCGATCTTGTTGGCAAGTCCGTCTATGAAGGCCGGGGCGCGGGAGCCGGTCCCACCGCCTCCGCCGTCATGGCCGATGTGCTGGATATAGCCCGCGGCGTGCGACTGCCGGCGTTCGGTTCACCGGCATCGCGCATCCAGCGGCCAAAGATTGTCCCCATTTCAGAGCATTCAGGGGCCTGCTACCTGAGATTCACCGTGATAGACCGTCCAGGTGTGATTGCCGTTCTGTCGCGTTGTCTGGCCGATCAGGCGATATCGATCGAATCCATGTTGCAGCGCAGCCGCTCGCCGGGTGGCGCTGTTCCTGTTGTGATGATCACGCATGAGGCTGAGGAATCTGCCATGGCGAAAGCGCTGAGCGCGGTTGTGGCCACCGGCATCGTCATGGAACAACCCTGCATGGTTCGAATTGAACGCTTCTGAGGACAAAATGAGAGACATTATTTTAGCCGACGGACTTGAGCGCATTCTGACACTGGAACTTGCGCGCGTCACCGAAGCTGCAGCCATCGCGGCTTACGAGCAGATCGGGCGCGGCAACGAAAACGATGCCGACCAGGCTGCGGTTGATGCCATGCGCAAGGCTCTCAACCAGTGCAATTTCGACGGCACGGTTGTCATCGGCGAAGGTGAACGCGATGAAGCGCCGATGCTTTTCATCGGTGAAAAGGTTGGCACCGGCAAGGGTCCCAAAGTCGACATTGCTCTCGATCCGCTTGAAGGAACAACGCTGACGGCCAAAGCAATGGCGAACGCGCTTGCGGTGGTGGCTGTGGCTGAGGGGGGCAGCCTACTCAACTCGCCCGACACTTACATGGACAAGATCGCGATTGGAGGCGGCTATCCGGAAGGAGTCGTCGATCTTGACGCCGATCCGCGGGACAACATTCTGGCGCTCGCCAAGGCTAAGGGTGTTCCGCCGCGCGAAATCACGGCGTGCATTCTGGACCGGTCCAGGCATTCCACGCTCATCGCCAAAGTGCGTGAGGCCGGGGCTGCTGTCGCATTGATTTCGGACGGCGATATCGCCGGTGTCATTCATACCAGCGAGCCTGAGACCGGCATCGACATCTATATCGGCCAGGGTGGCGCACCCGAAGGTGTGCTGGCGGCGGCGGCGTTGCGCTGTGTTGGCGGACAGATTCAGGGCCGCCTCGTCTTTCGCAATGACGACGAACGATCGCGCGCCGCGCGGATTGGGATCAGAGACTTCAATCGCAAATACAACACCATCGATCTGGCTTCAGGCGACGTGATGTTTGCGGCCACTGGCGTCACCAACGGTTCGATGTTGCAGGGCATCCATCGTGTCGGCAATTTTATGACCAGCGAGACCATCGTCATGCGCTCGCGCACCGGGACAGTTCGTTGGATCAAAGCCCGCCACGTGATCAAAGGACGTTGACCCCCGCCGCGACTTTTCTGGACGTCGCGAAGTCGGCGCTGGGTAAGCGCTGGGTTGAGCGTCCCACCGATCCGTCGCGGGCACTGGCCATTGCCCAGCGGCTGAACAGTGGAGAAATCGTTGGCCGCTTGTTGTCGGCGCGCGGCGTGGAACTTGAGCAGGCAGAGCTTTACCTCAATCCTTCACTGAAAAGCGACATGCCCGACCCCAGCATCGTTGCCGATATGGACCGCGCCGCTGCGCGACTGGCGCAGGCCGTTCGCGACGGGGAAAAAGTCGCGATCTTTGGCGATTATGATGTGGACGGCGCGACGTCGTCGGCTTTGCTGACACGTTATTTGCGTGCGCTGGGCATTGAGCCGGTTGTCTATATCCCTGACCGCCTGAGCGAAGGTTACGGTCCCAACATCCCTGCCATGACCAAGCTGGCGCGCGGTGGCGCGAGGCTGATCATCACCGTCGATTGCGGCACGCAGGCCCATGCGGCATTGAGCGCTGCAAAGGAACACGGCGCCGACGTCGTGATTTGCGACCACCACTTGCCTGCTGACACGCTTCCCGATGCTTACGCCATCGTCAATCCGAACCGGCGGGACGACACTTCGGGTCTTGGCCAACTTGCGGCGGTGGGTGTTGCCTTCCTGCTCTGTGTCGCCACCAACCGGGTGCTGCGCGAAGGTGGATGGTTTGAGACGCGCGATGCGCCAGACCTGCGTAAATGGCTGGCGATCATTGCGTTGGGCACAGTCGCTGATGTCGTACCATTGCGGGGCCTCAATCGGGCATTTGTGATGAAAGGTCTGGAGGTGGCGCGCAACGGTGCGGTCCCCGGTATCGATGCGCTCATTGAAGTGGGGCGGTTGAACGGCGCGGTCGAGCCTTATCATCTGGGTTTTGTGTTGGGACCGCGCGTCAACGCTGGGGGCAGGGTGGGGCGCTGCGATCTTGGCTCGCTGCTGCTGTCAACGGATGACAAGGCGATCGCTCACGACATTGCGCACGAACTCGATGTGCTGAATGGGGAGCGCCGCGCCATCGAAAAAACCATTCTTGACGAAGCCATCGCGTTGGTTGAACACGACGCGGCCCTGCGCGAGGCGCATGTGCTTGTTGTCGCGCGCGAAGGTTGGCATCCGGGGGTGATCGGTGTAGTCGCGGGGCGCCTGAAGGAGCGTTACGGCAAACCCGCCATCGTCATCGCGATCAATGACGGCGTAGGCAAAGGCTCTGGCCGGTCGGTCGCTGGTGTCGATCTGGGAACAGCCATTGTTGACGCACGCGACGCGGGGTTGCTTGTCAACGGTGGCGGGCACGCGATGGCGGCGGGGCTGACCATTGAGGCTGCCCGCATTAACGCGCTGTCGGTTTTTCTGTCGAACAGGCTGGCGCAGTCGTGCCTCACATCAGTGGAAGGCCGCGAACTTGTACTCGATGGCGCGCTCTCCGCAAAGGGTGCCACCGTCGCGTTTTGCGACCTGATTGCGCGCTGCGGTCCTTACGGTTCGGGCAATAGCGAACCCCTGTTCGCTCTGCCAGCTGTGCGCGTGGCCTTTGCCTCTATCGTAGGTGAGCAGCATGTGCGTTGTGTGCTGCAGAGTGGCGATGGCGGGCGCGTTCCGGCGATTGCGTTTCGTGCCGTTCAGTCGGAACTCGGGCCCATTCTGCTTCAATCCAAGGGCCGCGAACTGCATGTCGCAGCGTCGCTGAAGGCAGACGAATGGCAAGGCCAACGCCGCGTTCAGGCCACGATCAGGGACGCGGCGTTCGTGCTTTAGCTTCTCAAAACCCAAACTGCATGCGGCCCTGGATAATTTCAAATTCAGTATTGAGCGTCTGGCCGGCGTAGTTCAGCCGGTCT
Organism: Alphaproteobacteria bacterium; assembly: GCA_034440175.1. GTDB lineage: Bacteria > Pseudomonadota > Alphaproteobacteria > Micropepsales > Micropepsaceae > SZUA-430. The sequence continues at coordinate 3,756 of JAWXBO010000133.1, read as the reverse complement.
ATGTCGACCATTGCCAGTTCGGTCATGAATTTCAGGTTGGCGTTTACCTGCCAATTCAAGCCTGCATTGACGATGCTTTGTTGCCCGCCGCGAATGCACTGGGCAAATTCCAGACACGCCGCTCCGGGTGTTCCCGCTTCAAAATCCAGATCCATGGTGCTGTAGCGCCCTGAGAGCGACCATGCCCCCCACGGCGAAGAGACGGTGGGGCCGCGCCAGACGGCGACATTGTTGTTGAGCGCCGCGGCGGCGTAGCGCTTGTTCTCACCGGTGAGAATCCACTCGCCTTCGATGTACCATCCCGAAAACTCCGGATCGGCACCAGCTGTCAACAGCGTGGAGTTGTCGCGATCAACCGACCATTGGAACCACTCACCGGCCAAATAAATGTTCTCCCAGTTCATTCCCGCTTCAAGCCCGAACAGCGATCCACCCGTCGCGGGAATGGCGCCGGTGTCTACAAACCGATCGCCGCTGACGCGAACTTCAGGACGTTCGCGGAACTGCACAGTGCGGTCACCACCGGCTTCGCGCCCTTGCAGCGAGAGTATCTGCCCGCCGGTCGTGCCCACCTGCACATTTGACGTGCCGTCCGACCATAGCCGGTAGGTGGTGCGCCCGAAAATCTGAGTGCACTCATCGTCAACTGAATTGCCACCCGAATGTCCTGCGGCAGCGCAACCACCAAGACCGCTGGTCTTGTTGCCGGTAAAGGCGCCGGAGATCATAAAATTGTCTCCATCCCACAACAGGTTTTCATGCTGATAGGTTGCTTCAATGCCGCGACGCGAATCCTCTGCCCCGAATGGGCCTGTCACCGTTGAAACGACAGATGCTCGTTCCATCGTCGCCAGTTCATTGGACGACGTTGACGCGGCGAGGGTCATGATGGGTTCCAGAGCTCCCGCGTGCACCCGCAGTCCGGGGATGCCAATGTAGCCTACTCGCGCGATATTGATGACGCCGTTGCCTTCGACATCCGAGCCGCCGAACTCGAAGCGCAATTCATAGATGAAGTCGCGGTAAAACCTGCCCTCGGACCCGAAGCGCACACGGCGAAATACGGCGCCGTCACCCAAATCGCAAAGCGGGTTGGTGAGCGCGCAGGAATTTGCCGGTCCATATCCCAAGCCGAAGTCTGAATCGTCGAGTTTATAGTGTGCCCAGTCCAGCTGCATCGTCGCGCGCAGGGCAAACTCAAAGCGTCCATCACCCGAACGCACAATTGGCCGCCCGTCGTTAATCGTCCACTGAACTGCGTCCTGGGCTTGCTCAACCTTGGCCAGGCGTGACCCGGACTCTATTCTCCCGTCTTCGGCTTTGACTTTTTCTCCGGCGATCTCGTGTTCGAGTTTTTCCTGCCGCGCTTTGAGGTCTTGAAGCTCTTGCTCTCGCGGATCGGCTTGGTTCGCCCCGGGGGCAGACGTTGGATCTGCTGCCGCCAAAGGAGCAATCAACGGCACGACGCCTAATATCAGCGTTGGAACTAACGCTTTCAACATGTTGCATCCCCGCCCGCGAATCGAAATCGAGCCTGATGCTAGCTGAGTTGAGTGTGTCGAAATTCACACGGCCCCAGCGGAGAGCATTACGCAACGCCGAGGCCGGAAACAGGCAACAAAGGTGTACGAGACAAGTGCGGCCCTCACGAGGTGGGTCGTGAGGGCCGGGGGGCAAGGCAGAAGGGATTGTCCGCCGCGCTTAGAACCCTAGAATGTGAACTGCATGCGGCCTTGGACGATGTCGAACTCTGCGTCCAAGCTCGACGCCGCCACACCGCTGGCGCCCATACGCTGAATGTCGACCATCGAGTACTCGGCCATCAGCTTCAGGTTGCTGTTGAGGTACCAGTTCAGACCAATGTTGGTGACCGTTTGCTCACCACCACGATAGTTTGTCCCTGCCACTGCAGCGCCGACGCCTTCATTGAAGTTCAGGTCAAGCGTGCTGTAGCGGCCAGATAGGCTGAACGCGCCGAGGCCACCGCCAAGCGACCACGGAGAGGTGACCGAAGGACCACGCCACACGGCGATGTTGTTATTGGTGCCGGAGGCGACATAGCGCTTGTTTTCGCCGGTGAAGATCCACTCACCTTCGACGTACCAGCCGCTATATTCCGGATCAGTCAGCGCGCCGGGACGGTCGACTTCAAAGTTGTAGTATTCGGCGGCGACATAGAAGTTCTCCCAGTTGGCGCCGAATTCATAACCAAACAGGCTGGCGCCGTCAGCGCTCAAATCTCCGGTGTCAATGAACCGCTCGCCGGTTACGCGGACTTCAGGGCGTTCGCGGAAGCGCATTGTGCGTGAGCCGGGCACTGTTGTCTGACCTTGAAGCGACAGCGTTTGAGCGCCGCTCGCACCGATTTGAATGTTTGAAACGCCGTCCGACCACAAGCGCAATGCGGTGCGGCCGATGAGTTGCGTACATTCGTCATCCGGGCCACCGGAGTGAGTAGCGGACTGACAGCCACCCTGGCTTGTCGTGCGGTTTCCTGTAAAAGCGCCCGAAATTAAGAAGTTGCTTCCGTCCCAAAGCATGTTCTCTTGCTGGTAGGTAACTTCAACGCCGCGACGCGAGTTATCGCCGCCAAAGTTTCCAACCACCGACGTGATGATGCCCGGACGTTCCATCGTCGTCAGTTCTGCTGAAGATGTCGAATCGTACAGCGAGAAGATCGGCTGCATGGCGCCGGCCTGGATGCGTAGGCCCGGAATGCCGACATAGCCTACACGCGCGATGTTGATCGCCCCGTTGCCTTCAACGTCCGTGCCGCCGAAGTCAAAGCGAAGTTCATAGATGAAATCGCGGAAGAACTTGCCTTCGATGCCAAAGCGAACACGGCGGAAATTGGCACCGCTGCCCAGATCGCAGAGCACGTTGGTCGCGGCGCAAGCGCCGGGCGCGCCATAACCGAGAGCGAAGTCATTCTGGTCCTGCATGAACGAGGCCCAGTCGAGCTGAACGCGGCCGCGGAATGCCAGTTCAAAGCGGCCATCACCAGAGCGCACCGAAGGGCGGCCATCGGCAAATGTCCACTGAACCGCGTCTTGAGTTTGCTCGACCTTTGCAAGGCGGGCGCCGTTGGCGATTTTCTCGTCTTCGGCGGCCAGTTTCTCGGCAGAGTTATCTTGTTCTAATTTCTCAAGTCGAGCTTTGAGCTCTTGGATTTCTTGATCGCGCGTATCCTGCTTCGTTTTTCCGCCAGCGAACGCTGGACTTGTGGCGAGTGCGACAGCAACAAGTGCCGTAGATGCAAGCCAGAATGCTTTCGTCATTTTTACTTCCCCTTTTTTTACCCCAAAATTGTCGGCGGTGAACACGACCCATCAAGCGCCTTTGTCCTCACCCCCGTTGCACCGGATATTCGGCGCGCCGCGTGACAGATCGATGACAGGCATGTGAAGTGTTGGGGTTGTGGTTGGGGATTGTGCGCCGCTGTTGCAATCAGACGACAAAGCAACGCTCGATTGTCGCAGCGATTCCACAGGGGGTTCACCTTTAGTGCTGCCAATTCGCGGGACGCGCGAGGAAAGCGCGGTGGTTTCTCTTCGCGTGTATTTCGGCTGCGAATGCCATAATCTGGACCCGTCAGCAAACACATACGTGGAGCAATAAATCACAATGTCCCTAGCGAGTACCGAACGCCGAAGCTGGTTTCTGGTGTTGATCGTGTTCGTGATCAACGCGTTCCTGGCTGTCAATGCCGTGAGTGCGTTGACCGGTCTTGTCGACGACACGGTACTGATGTCGCCG
>JAWXBO010000132.1:0-8670 GCA_034440175.1 Alphaproteobacteria bacterium | reverse complement strand
CGGGAAAAGCAAAGGGGGGCTGAGCACTAAAATTCACGCCACCGCCGATGCTCTGGGCAATCCGACTGGCTTCCTTTTGACGCCCGGACAAGCTCACGATTTGAACGGTTCCGATGAACTATTACCGGCGCTTGAGGCGAACACGGTGCTGGCCGATAAGGGCTACGATGCCGGCGAACGGGTGATCGAGCCGTTACGAGCCACAGGAAAAGAACCGGTTATTCCATCCAAAAGCAACCGCAAGGAGCCTCGCCCGTATGACAAGGAGCTTTATAAGGCGCGGCATTTGATCGGGAATTTCTTCCGCAAACTCAAGCAATTCCGCGCGATCGCCACGCGTTACGACAAAACCGCGCGAAATTTCCTGGCCGCAATCCATCTCGCCTCCGCTATCATTTGGCTCAATTGATGACAGGCCCTAGTTCGCGCCGCGCAATAGCGGTTGTTCGGGTGGTTTGACTTCGCGCCGGGTGACTTGCTTGCTCGCCGGTTTGCGTGTGGGCTTGATCACGGGTTTGACGACCGGCTGCTCAACTTTGTTATCCAGTTGCGTGACAACGGGTTCAGCCAGTGCTTTGCCCCAGGCGCCGCCAGGAAATTTCGGCGACCAGTCGCCGTAGACGGTGACATACAGCAACGCCTCGCCTGCACCCTGAGATGCGGGGCGCAGAATAAAGTTTGCAGGGATGGACGCGAAGTCGCCGGGACGCTGAGTGAATTTGTTGGGTTTGCCTTTGGTGTCAATGCCGTCGAAGACAAAGGCGCCTTTCAGCACGGTGTAATTGCCTTCAACGGTGAACCAGTGTGGCGGCAGGCTGAAGTTGGGGGGGGACTTCACGACGACGCGGGTTAGCCCGATTTTGTCGTCGCGCGTGATAACGGCGACCCGCAGCGGATTGGAGCTGGGCTGATCGGGGGAAAATTTCTGCCAGCTCGCATTCGTCAGATCGACGGCCGGAATTTTTTTTGGCGGGCGTTCAAATCCCTGGCCCAGGGTCTGAGTGGTCTCGAGATAGGCCGAACACCCGGCTGACATCAGCGAGGCGGTGAGCGCGCAGAATCGAATCAGATGCGATGCGCAATATCGCGAACCGGTTTGTCCCCTAGAAGTCAAACCGGGCTGCAACTGAAACGGGATTTTGAACTTAAAGGTCATGGATGTGAGTCGTTCAAGCAACGGTGACGATTGATCGGTATCAGCTATTTGGTGAGCAGCGAGTCTTAATGAGATGTAAATGCAACGGTCCTACCTATTGTGGGTCGCGGCGTTCTTTACACACTATAGTCGCATACTTAACGTCTCAAAGAAATCGGGGGAATTGATTCGCATGCGACCCGGCGTTCCGTGGAATGTGAAGGGAATTGAAGAGGACGCTCGTGAGGCGGCTCAGGCGGAGGCGCGTCGTGCAGGCGTCAGCGTCGGCGAATGGCTGTCGGGCCTCATCAGGACAAACGGCAAGGAAGGCAGGCCGGGCGGCTATTCCCAATCACAACAGGCATTTCACCAGGCGGGCCACCAGCCGGGCGATGGCACTTTTGGTCCCCAGAACCAACCCTACTACCCGCCCTTGGTGCAAGCGCCGAAATATCCACAGGCTGTCCCACCGGGGAACTCACAGGCTTACCCACAGACTTATCCCTATGCGTCGCAAAGCGCGCGGCAACCTCAGCCGTACCAACCGCTGCATCCGCATCAGGGGCAACACCAACACATGGCCCGGGATCCGGGGCTGAATTTTGAACAGCATTCACGCGGCGATGAGTACGCGGCGTTTGCGGGCGGCGCGCGTGAACTGGCGGAGCGGTTTGATCAGTCAGAGCGACGGGCGCAAATGGCGATCGCTGCGGTCAATCAAACGGTCGTGGCGATGCAGGACCGTATGGATGCCGCAGAACGCGTGAAGCAGCTTGCGGAAGCGGCGTTCACAAGTGCGGCAGAGGCCTTAACGCAGTCCGCGCGCGAACAGGGGCGAGCGTTCGACAGTATGGAGCACACTGTACGCAGTGTGCAAAAGCGGATCATCGAAATTGAGTCCGGCCAAGCGGAATGGCCGGGCAGAGAGTCCATCTTGCGGCTGGAATCGGCACTTGGCCAATTACAAAAGCGGCTCGGCGATCTGGATGCTGACCGTGCTGACCTGCCGGCCAAGGACACGATCACCAAGCTCGAAGCCACTTTGGGGCAGCTGCAAAAGCGCCTGGGGGATATGGAAGCGGCCAGCACCGACGCGCCCGGCAAAGACGCGCTGGTGCGGCTGGAAACTTCTATCACGTCGATGCGCGGTGAAGTCGCCGATGCCGATCGCAGAACGCGCGAAGACATTACGCAGATGGCCAAGTTCATGCGCGACCTGGGTGCGCGTGTCGATTCGGTCGAGCGTGGGTCGACATTGGCTGAAAGCGTGTCAGCCCGGTTCGACGCGCTTGAGGCGCGATCGGCCTCGATGTTTGACGAAATCCGCGGTCAGATGTCGGCGGTTGATGGGCGGATCGCACAAGCCACTTCGGCGAAGAGCACAATTTCACCTGGCACCTTCGCCGCCTTAAAGGGTTCAGTTGAGGGGATTGCGTCGCGCCTTGATGGAATGTCCGAGCAATCGCCGGCCGCGTTGGCCAGTTCGATCGGGGCGATCGAATCGACGCTGAGCGTCATTACAGCCAAGATCGAGCAAAGCGACAAGCGTTCGGCCGAGTCGGTTACCGGCGTCAATAGCGCCCTGAAAGCGTTGTCATCGCGCATAGAAGATTCCGACAAGCGCCACACCCAATCCTTAAATGCCCTGGCACGGCGTTTGGACGAGTCCGATCATCGCGCCGGTGAAAACGCGCGCGATATCCATAAGTCGCTGGATGAGTACTCCGGCCGGCTGGAAGCATCCGAGAAACGTCACAAAGATGCTATCAGCGGGCTTCGCCTGACGGTCGATGGATTTATTGCCAACGGCATCGCTGAGGGATTGCCCGTTGATCCCAGATTGGGCCGGGCGACGGCCAGGCCATCGGCTTTGAGTTCGCTGCAATCCTATTCACCGCCACCCGTGGCACCACCACCAATGCTGGAGCCTGAAATCCCTCCCTTCCTGACGATGGGCGTGCGGGCGCTATCGGGTGATGCCGCGCCTCCTCCGCCTCCGTTCGATGATGGCCGCAACGAGTCTGCGTCAGGACATGAATACTCACTGTCTGCCCTGCAGACGATGCTGGCGGGTCCATTGTCGTCCCAGGACGCGGATCATGACCCGTCACGGTTTGAAGGTGATCGCTTTCATGTTGCGGGTGGAAATAGCGTACTGGGAGATTACGACCAGGATCAACTCAATGCGCCGCCCAAAACAGGCGGTGACTACATGGCAAAAGCACGCCATGCGGCAAAGGCCGCCGCAGAGCTTGGGGCCGAACGATCGAGAAACAAGCGGCAGCAGGACTTTGGCCAGGATCAATCAGGTGGCCGCAATCTTGGCCGGCTTATGATTATCGCTTTGGCCGGTGTTGCCGTTGTCGCCGGTATCGTTGCCGTTCTGTTCACATTGCCCTCCGGGCCGGGCGACGACGGCGTTGAACGGCCTGTCCCCGGGGCAACTATCGGTGACCTGCTGAATGGGCAAAGTGAACCTGCCGTTCCACCTTCAAGTGGTGGCGCCGGTACGGACGCGCAGCCTGCCGGAGCGGATTTTGCGCCACTACCTCCGGCCGACGAAACTGCGGCCGCGAATGGAGCGCCTACCAGCGTAACTGCAGCGCCAAACGGGCTTGGCGTACCTTCTCAGGTTTCGCCGGCGGAGCCCGAATTCACGGCCGGTGCCTCGCCGCTGCCGGGCAGCGCAAGTGACACTGCGGTCACCAGTCTGGAGTCCGGCGCGGTGCGCGGCGATGCGAAGGCGCAGTTTCTATTGTCATTGCGCTATTCTGAAGGGCGCGACGTCGTAAAAGACGATGGACGCGCAGCTTCGCTGGCCACGAAAGCAGCCGAGCAAGGGCTCGCGATCGCGCAATACCGGCTGGGCGCGCTGTACGAACGCGGTGTCGGAGTGCCGAAAAGCCTTGCGCAGGCCAAGGCGTGGTATGAAAAAGCTGCGAAGTCGGGCAATCGTAAGGCAATGCACAATTTGGCGGTCTTGCTTGCCGATACGAATAGCGGGCAGCCCAACTATAAAGAGGCGGCGCGTTGGTTCAGGGAAGGTGCGACGTACGGCCTTACGGACTCTCAATACAATCTCGCGGTACTTCTTGAGCAAGGCATGGGCGTGCCCAAGAATGTAAAGGAAGCAGCCACGTGGTTCGCTGTGGCATCGGCACAAGGTGATACGGGTGCGGCGGAGCGTCTGGATGCGCTGAAGAAGCTGCTGAGCCCGGGCGACATTGCGATGGCGCTTGACGCTGCCCGTAAATATCGCGCCAAGGGACTTGATCCGTCATCGAACGAACTGCCGTCCGGGCCTGGTTAAGCTTGATGGACTTTGGCGCGACCAAAGTACACATGGGTGACGAAGTGAACTAGCCAGAGGCGCCTTGCCGGTTTATGCGTGGCCTCATCTCTTGCGCTGCAAGCTCATCTCATTCCAGTTGTGTCCCATGGAGATTTATCTCCCTATCGCCGAAATGCCTGTGAATGTTTTCCTCATTGTCGGCCTCGGGGCGGCGGTGGGCTTTTTGTCGGGCATGTTTGGCGTTGGGGGCGGGTTTATACTCACGCCGTTTTTGATGTTTTGGGGTATCCCCCCGGCCGTCGCCGTCGCGACGCAATCGACGCAAACGGTGGCGTCCTCGGTGTCTGGGGTCATGTCCCATTGGCGCAAAGGCAACGTCGATTTCAAAATGGGCGGGGTGTTGCTCGGTGGGGGATTGATTGGCTCACTCGCTGGAATTCAATTGTTCAATGCACTGAGAGCTGCCGGGCAAGCCGATTTGTTCATCGCCTTGTCCTACGTCATCTTCCTGGGGTCTATCGGCTCTCTAATGTTTTGGGAGAGCTTGCAAGCGGTCCGGCAAAGCGGAGCGAACGGGCTAGCGGGCAGACGCGAGGCAGGCGGGCATTATTGGGTGCACGGGTGGCCGCTGAAAATGCGGTTCCACCGGTCGAAGCTCTACATTTCCGCCATACCGCCGCTCTTGCTGGGCTTGCTGATCGGCGTGCTGTCGGTGGTAATGGGAATTGGTGGCGGCTTTATTTTAGTTCCGGCGATGATTTATCTGCTGCGCATGCCGGCGTCGGTCGTGGTTGGAACGTCTCTGTTTCAAATTATTTTTGTCGGAGGGTTTTCAACGCTGTTGCATGCGATAACCAATCAGAGCGTCGATGCGATGCTGGGAGCCCTGTTGATTGTGGGGGGCGTGATCGGCGCGCAGTTCGGCGTGCGGTATGGAGAGCGGCTACGCAGCGATTGGATGCGGCTTTGTCTGGCCGGGCTTCTGCTGATGATTTGTGCGCGGTTGGGGTTCAATTTGATCTGGCCACCGGGCGATCCTTTCAGCGTCATCATCGAGTCCGCGCCATGAAGAGTTGGGCGATGATATTGACTTGCATTTTGGGCTTTGGCCTCGGCTGCGCGCGCGCGGAGGATCTGGCCACAGGCATTTCGCGGGACAAAATTGAAGTGACCTCGAGCTTCACGGGCGCAGACGTTGTGGTGTTCGGCGCTATTGAAAGCGACGCTGGCGCTGCACTGCCAGCGGCGGCCGCGCATGATATTGTCGTCGTTGTGCGCAGCGACCGGGTGTCCACTGCCACAGTTCGCAAGAAAGAGCGGCTGGGGTTCATCTGGGTCAATCGGGAGCAGAGGCAGTTTGGAGGTGTGCCGGGGTACTACTTTATTGCGTCGACCCGCCCGTTGAAAGACATGGCCAGCGTTGATGTTCTACGGCAATTCGAACTGGGGCTCGAAAATTTGGCGATGGGTCCCGCTCCAGGATCGATTGGCGGGCCGCGAGATTTTCGCAAGGCGTTCCTGGAGTCGCGGGTGCGCAATGAACTTTATGGGCAACATGAAGGCGGGGTAAGATTTTTGTCAGGCTCGCTTTTTCGCACGACGGCAGCCCTGCCGCCAAATGTTCCGTCTGGAAATCTCAAGGTGTCGGTTTATGCTTTTTCGAACGGGCAGATTACGAGTTCAAATTCGATGACGTTGTTCGTCGAAAAGTCCGGTATCGAAAGACAGTTGTCTGAGTTCGCAATTTACTGGCCGGCACTCTATGGGATTGCAGCGCTGGTATTGTCGGTGGTCGCCGGTTTCCTGGCGGCAGTGGTGCTCCGCGAGCGGGAATAAGTGGTGTGTCCAAGCATTGCCGGCAGATTTCCAAGCGCTTTTGGCTAAAAAAGAGGTTTTGAGTAACAAAATTAGCGGAAAAGCTAAAGGCGCGTGTGATACGCACGTTCGGCATTGACGTTTACGTCAACGTAAATATGATTGCGGTTGAGTGATGCTGGAAAGGCTTATTGCGATGGAAACCTGGTCTATCAGCGAATTGTCCGTGGAGTTCGGAATTACACCCCGGGCTATCCGGTTCTATGAAGATGAAGAACTGGTCAAGCCGACGCGGAAAGGCCAGACGCGCATTTATTCGGCGCGTGACCGGGCGCGATTGTCTTTGATCTTGCGGGGAAAGCGTGTCGGCTTTTCGCTGATCGAACTCAAGGAGATGCTCGATCTCTATGATATGGACGACGGTCAGGCGACGCAATTGCAGTATTCGATCAAAAAATTCTCCGAGCGGATCAATGCGCTTGAACGGCAACGCGCTGATGTTGAACAAGCTCTGCAGGAATTGCGAGCCGGGCGGGCGCGGCTGGAGCTTTTTCTGGCTTCGAAAGATCCGGCGAGCCGGCCGGCAGACGAAGAGCGCCGGCACTTGATCGGCTTTTCGCTAAATTCCGGAATGCGTGACTAAACTTTACAAGAGGCAAATCTCATGGGTGTCTTGCAGGTCGATCACGCGACGTGGATGAGTGAAGATCTGCAAATATTCGACAATGAGGCCCGCAAATTCTTTGAACGCGAATGCGTGCCGCACTCGGAAAAATGGATCAAACAGCAGCACGTTGATCGCGCGACGTGGAAGAAAGCGGGCGAAGCCGGTTTGCTTTGCGCCTCGACGCCTGAAGCCTATGGCGGCGCCGGTGGGACGTTTGCTCATGAAGCGGTGATCATCGACCATCTGGGGAAGCTGGGTATCGATGGGTGGGGCATCACGTTGCACAACGCGATTGTTGCGCCTTACATTATCCATTGTGGCACCGAAGAGCAGCGACGGCGTTGGTTGCCGCGTCTGGCGTCGGGCGAGTTGGTGGCGGCGATCGCGATGACGGAGCCTGGGACCGGTTCCGACCTTCAGTCGATCAAGACCACAGCAAAGCGCGACGGCAATCATTATGTAATCAACGGGTCGAAGACTTTCATTACAAACGGCGGGACAGCGAATTTTGTCATCGTCGTGGCGAAGACTGATCCGACGCAAGGGTCGAAGGGTACGTCGCTGGTTGTGGTCGAGACTGACGAGGTCGAAGGATTCCGGCGCGGGCGCGTGCTTGAGAAGATCGGGCAGAAGGCGAACGACACGGCGGAGTTGTTCTTCGACGATGTGCGCGTACCGGCGGCGAATTTGATCGGCATGGACGAGGGACGCGGCTTCATACAACTGATGCAGCAATTGCCGCAGGAGAGGTTGATCATCGCGCTGCAGGCGATGTCGGTGATCGAGCGGGCGCTCGAGCACACGATCGCGTACGTCAAAGAGCGCAAGGCATTCGGCAAGCAGATCATCGAGTTTCAGAATACGCAGTTCAAACTCGCCGAGTGCAAGACAGAAGCGACGGTTGCGAAGGTGTTTTGCAATCACACGACCGGACTGCTTCTGGAGGGCAAGCTCGATCCGTTCATGGCATCGATGGCGAAGCTTTGGTTGACGGAAGTGCAGTGCCGCGTGGTTGACGAATGCCTGCAACTGCACGGCGGGTACGGGTACATGAACGAGTACCCGATCGCGCGGATGTATGCAGACAGCCGCGTGCAGAAAATCTATGGCGGCACGAATGAGATTATGAAAGTGCTGATCGCGAGGAGCCTGTGACGTGGAAGCTGGTCTGATCGCTGCGACCCTGCTCGCTCGGCTGGTTGGACCCGCCGAGGCGCCGAAAGGTCCAGATCGCACTCAGCATTGCATGGAGAACGCAACGAGCGACTTGCTTGGGGTTTGGATCAGTCAGTCAATGGGCGATCGCATCTTTCCACTTGAGTTTCGAGTTGTGTCGCCCGCCTTGACTGACTGTGCGAAGCTGCCGGGGAGCTCGCAAACTTTTTGGATCGTCGTTGGCAAGGGCGCACGGACAGCTCCAGGTATCACCCCATTGTTCCCTGATCCGTATGCACTACCAGGATCTGCCAAGGCGGCCTGTCCGCAATTCATCGAGGGTGGAATACTTAAGTTTAGAGCGACGATAGAAGGTGCAAAGTACGCCTGCAAGGACGCACGATAGCTCATGTACATCCCCAAACACTTTGCCGTCGATGACCTCTCGTCTCTGCACGATCTTATCGATACGTGCGATTTCGGGATTGTCGTCGGTAATGGGGATGATGGGCTGTTTGCGACGCATATTCCGCTGATGCTGACGCGAGATGAGGGTGCGCGGGGTACACTTTATGGCCATGTCGCGCGGACCAATCCGCATGTCGG
>JAWXBO010000131.1:0-13760 GCA_034440175.1 Alphaproteobacteria bacterium | reverse complement strand
CTTTGCGGATACACTCAAGCAATGGAATGGCGGTGTTGTAACTCCACGAAGTGGCTTCCCATGGCAGGATGCCTATTTGACGGTCCATGTAATTTTGGGCATCGGTCGCGCCATTGAATCCTCCAACTTGGCATTTCACCGCCGGTTCTGCGTTGGGCAATTCGATGGAGATCAGCTGCCATTCGCCACCACCGACACTGGAGACGCATTTCTAGTTAAATGAGTGAATTCGAAAACCTCGTGCGTATATTTTTGTTACTATCACCAGCTCAATTCTGGAGCGTCATTCTTGTTGGCAGACTCCCTTGATTTATTTCTGCAGAGAATAGCGCCGGAACCATGAGGCGCGAAGTGTGTGGGCGCTGAAAGGGTGACACGCACCGCCAATTCGCTCTTCGCCGTGGGCGCGACCACCATCACCCGCACGCTGTGGAGCGGCGCCGACGAAATCGCCGAACTCGCGCCGGACGGCGCAGGCTGGCGCGTCCTCCGCCGCGTGCTCACCGGCCCCGGTATCGACGACCGCGTCGCTGTCATCGAACACGGGACCTACGACATCCCGAAATACTTCCACACCGACAGGCTGGGATCGGTGGTCAGATGAAGATTTTTGGATATCATCAGCACCAGCGCACTTAGTTTGCGAAACTGGATTTGAAGTCGGACAGGTTTAGAGTTTACCTGCGGGCATAGTTTGTCCCGTTGAAGAGACCACAGGGTTTGGGTCAGTCGTGAATGTCGCCGCGGAAGCAGGGCCGGCTGGCGACAACACCATGAAGGCCGTCTACGACTACGACGCCGCCGACCGGCGCGTGATCAAGACCGTCACGCTGGGCGGCGCGGGCGGCGCCACCGCCATCACCCGCACGCTGTGGAGCGGCGCCGACGAAATCGCCGAGCTGTCGTCCGAGACATCCGGCGACTGGAGAACACTGCTGGAGGACAGCAAACGCAGCGGTGGGACCGCGACCGGACCGCCGGATGCACAACGAGATCCAGGGTGTGCGCTTTCCGGGCCTCCGAAAACGACGCTCGATATGACGCGCCCTGAACTTTTCGAATTGCCCCGAAACGCCCCCTTGCCGTCTCATCGACGCCAAAACGCGACATCAGTGGACTGCTGAACGGACGTCTACTGTTCCGGGCCAGTGAAGCGGTATCCAGCCCCGGGCTCCGTTGAGATACGCGTCGGCGCGTCGGGGTTTTGCTCCACCTTCTGCCTGAGGTGACGGACGTGCACGCGCAAGGCCTGCACATCTGCGCTGACGTCGCCGGGCCATGCCGACTGCAGCAGGTGGCGATGCGTCAACACCTTGCCCGCGTGCAGGACAAACTGGTGCAGCAGCCCGTATTCGCGCGGCGTCAGTCTGGGGTCCTCCCCCTCGACGCGAACTGTGCGCTTCGCGAGATCGACGTAAGGGCGGCCATCATCGTAGATGGCCGGACTCCCCTGCATCTGCACCCGGTGACGCAGGGCGACCCGCACGCGCGCCATGAACTCCGCGACGCCGAACGGCTTTGTCACGAAATCATCGGCGCCGAGGTCAAGCGCACGCACCTTGCGCGCCTCCTCGTCGAGCGCCGAAAGCACCAGAACCGCCGGCTTGCCGAGCGCTGCGAGCGGCGCGATCAGCTCGGCGCCATCGCCGTCTGGAAGACCCAGATCCAGCACCACGAGATCGGGGCGCATCAGTTCCGCCGCCGGAAGCGCTTCAGCCACCGTGGCCGCCTCCACGACCTCGAAATCTTCAGCCACCAGCGCCGATCGCAGAAAGCGACGGATGGCTTTCTCGTCGTCCACGATGAGGGCTTTGAGGCGGAGCGTCGGCATGAGCCGTCACGTCATGCCGTCGCCGTCGGCGGGAAAGCAAGGGTGAAGATGGCGCCGGCGTGTGCACGCCGGTTGCTCGCCTCAACGGTAGCGCCCAGCAGTACAGCGAACCCTTTGACGATCGTGAGCCCAAGCCCCGAACCGCCGGACTTCGTCCCCTCTCGCGCGCGCCGTGCAGGATCGCGTTCTCGACCAGATTGAACAGCGCCTGGTGCAGCAGCGTTGCGTCCGCCCTGAGCAGCGGCAATCCCGGCGTCACATCTCCATCCAGCCACACGCCTTCCGCAATCGGCTCGGCGCGTTTGAGCACGGTGGAAACGACATCCGCCACGTCCAGCGGCTCGACCTTCGGCTTCACGAGTTGGCGTGCACGACAAAAGCAACAACGGCATGCGCGCATCGTGATCCGCGCCATGACGCAATTCATGTGGCTCACCGGAGTGAGAACAGCCGAAGCTGTGCGACTGACCGCAAAGTCGATTCGCTACATTCCGGTCCGGCACGGCCCTGACGGTGCGGCTAAGGAAATTCCACTGTACTCAAGGTTTGACTACAGGATCGATGGCTCCTGGACTGATCGTTCAGCACACGAACAAACGACGCTGGACGCAGAGTACGTGGTGATTGTGCCTCCAGTGAAACACCGGTCACACGGGCGCGAAGCGATTCCCCGTGAGGAGTTTCTCTACTGGGTTACGTCACACGGCCAGTACCTTTCCAGTGTCTTTGGCGGCAAACCTCACAACTACTTCAACGTGTTTGACACCCTGTCGGAAGACCTGCCGTTGTTCCCTTGTCTGGATGGGAGAGTTCTTGCTGACTTAGGCAAACATCACGACCGCCTGTTGGACGACGCCCTCTCGAAGCAGTTTGACGAGGGGCTGCTTCACATCGATGGCAAGCGCATGAGCCTGTCCTCATGGCGGCACACCTACGTCACCGAGATGCTGAGCATCCTGGCGAAGAAGAAGACGCCCAACCTCGTCAGCTTTCTCGCTAAGAATATTGGACCGTCCGAGCGATGATCGAGAAGCATTACGGCCATCTCATACCTGAGATGGCGCGCGACGAGCTGCGGGTGTAGTTCGCCTCGTCACTTGTCAGTCACCGCCCTGTTTGACGCGCTGCATGCAGGACCGTGCACTGGCCTTCCGCGTCGCACGACACCAAAGCCATAGTGCATCGCCGCCCAGTCCGATGCCCCGCCGGGGCGCGCATGATCGTTGAAATTCTCAATCAAGGTACTTCCCTTTTCTTTAGGGATCGGGCGATGATTGCGAAGGTGGTCGTCAGCCAACAGAGGCCAAACGCATGTTCGCCAAACCGTCCATGATATTCGCTGCGGTGATCCTCAGTGCGTTGCCGCTTACCGCTGGTCGAGCACACGAGCCAACCACGCCAACCGCCACCAGTTCGCAGAATTTACCGCCAATGGCCGGTCAAGCGGCGCAAACGGTGGACATGTTCCACGCCGCTCTTGGCAGGGGCGACACTGCGACCGCGTTGTCCCTTCTGAGTGCCGACGCGGTGATCTTCGAGGAAGGCGGTGCAGAACGATCGAAGGCGGAGTATGCCGCCCACCATCTCGCCGCTGATGCAGAATTTACCACCGCCGTCCCATCGACCCAGAGTCGAAGAACTGGACGCGCCGAAGGCTCGATCGCATGGATCGCCACTGAGGGTCGCACGACGGGCTCATTCAAGGGCCGTGCAGTCGATCGCCTCACAACGGAAACTATGGTGCTGCGCCGAGAAGGAGCAGCTTGGAAGATCGTTCACATCCACTGGTCATCTCGCAACGCGCCAGTGTGATCGACAGCAGATGTCTTCAGGTCGGCGAGAATCTGCGAAGTCCAGGATTCTCACCGACCACGACGAATTCTATTTCCTCAGCGCACTGTGAACGTCAGCGATCCGTGCATCGTGTGACCCCCACCAGTCGCGGACCATCGAGCCGTGTAGACGCCGGTCGTCAGCGCCGGCAGCGCTACCGCATAACTTTTCGTTGCTGAGGCTGGACGGCGGAACGTGGCGCGGACCGGCGCACCCTGCGCGTTGGTGATGGCGACAGTCTGAAGCATGACCGGGTGCATAAACGTCAACGCCAGCGCCCGTGGAGCCTGTGTGAGAATTGCGCCGTCCGCCGGAACTGAAGATGTCAGCATGCCCATGGCTGCGTGTTCAGACGCGCTCATGCCGGCCATGTTCGAGTTATCGCTCCCGGTTGCTTTCTGCCCGCCAGCGGCGGGGGCAGCTGGCGCCGCGACGCCGGTCACGGTGAACTTCACACCGCCGTTCATTGCATGTCCGTCTGCGCCCATCAGGCGCCACGACAGGGCATACCCGCCGGGCGGCAACGCCGGCAGCGGAACGGTGAACGAGCGCGCCATCGTCCGTGGCGGCGCGTAGTTCAGAGGCACCACCTGCCCTGCGGCGTTGGTGAGCTGCACGCTGGCAAGGCCGCTGTCGGCGCCGAAGGTCATCGTAAAGGTGCGAGGATTCTCGGCAATGCGCGAACCTTCGGCAATGTTGGACTGGCGCAGCGTCGTGTGCGCGACGGCGGGAAGTGGCGCCGCCACGAGCGCCAGCAGCAATGCAGCACCGCCCAGTCGCTTAAACATAGTCATCTGACAACTCCTGTAAGAATGATCTGAGACCGCCACGTTGAGCGAACTCGGATATGTCAACGCATTGGCGCCTAAAACCAGAACCTCACACCCGCACGGACCGCCGCCTCTTCAGGATCGTCCCCACGCGACCGCGTGATCTGCGCCGTCTCTCCGAGATCACGCGTGATCGTGAAATCGACATAGGGCGCGAACTTGCGGGTGATCTCGTAGCGAAGCTGCAAGCCCGCATCGATGTCGGACAGACCGGCGCCGACGCCGGCATCGGCGACATCCTGTCCGAACAGATTGATTTCAACGTGCGGCTCAAGGATCAGGCGCTGGGTGAACAACAGATCGAAGCTCTGCCGAAGGCGTGCGCTGACATCGCCCTTCTCGCTGACGAAAGCTGTGGCTTCAGTTTCAAACTGATACGGCGCCAGCCCCTGGAAGCCGAGCACGAGATAGGTCGTGCTATCGGGCTCAAGGTCCACACGCACGCCTGCCTGCGCGTCCCAGAAGGGCGCGATGTTGCGGCTCCAGAGCGCTTGGATTTCAGCGCTCTCTGTTTCACCATCGGCGATGTCGCCCTCAGACTTGAGCCACAGTTTGTTCTTGTCGCCGCCGATCCAGGCTTCGCTGTCCCAGGTGATGACATCCGCCCCATCTATACGGGACGCATCGACTTCCGCGCGAACCACATGGAACGGCGCGCCCTCTTCCATGGCGACGGCTGGCGCCGCCACGGCCAGGGAGGCCCCTATTGCGAGAACGAGAACGCGCATCAGTGACCACCGTGACCAGTTGATCGTGGAGTTCTTGTCGCAGGAGGCGTGTCTGCAACAACGTCGCTTCGCGCGACCACGACGCGGCTCATCATGCCGGCCTGCATGTGGTAAAGGAGATGGCAATGAAAGGCCCACTCCCCCGGCTGATCGGCGGTGATGAGTGCCGAGTAGGTCTGTCCGGGTGCGATGCTTACGATGTGCTTGTCGGGGAGCTGCGCAGCCGGCTGACCGTTTTCGAGTTGCACGAACATGCCGTGCAAGTGCATCGGGTGCGCCATCATGGTCTCATTGACGAACGTCAGCTTTGCACGTTCACCGAAACGCAGCTGAATGGGCGGCGCGTCCTCCATCTTCCTGCCGTTGATCGTCCAGATGTAGCGCTCCATGGTGCCGCCAAGACGCACGACGATTTCGCGCTCCGCTGGTCGAAGATCAGCTTGCGGTGTCGCCGACGCCAGATCGGCGTACGAAAGCACCCTCGCGTCGGACGGAAACTCTGATCCCCATCCAAAGGTGCGTCCGGACCCGTCCGTTCCGCCGTCGGCGCCGAGGCCGCCGTCCATGCCTGCCATGCTGCTGTGATCCATGGTCGAAGCCATGGCTGAGTGATCCATCGTGCTGTGGTCCATTCCGGCCATCGGATCGGCGGCAGGTTCTGCGTCCTTCGGCGCCGTCGCCGCGTCAGTCGCTCCCATTGCGCCGTGATCCATACCGGCCATATCGCCGCCACCCATATCCCCGTGCGCCATGCCCATGTCGGACATAGTCAGAACTGCGCGTGGACGCATCTGGGGGATCGGCGCCTGCATGCCCACTCGCGGCGCAAGCGTCGCTCTCGCATAGCCTTGTCGGTCCATGGACTCTGCGAAGACCGTGTACGCGATATCCTCCGTCGGTTGCACGATCACATCGTAGGTTTCAGCGACTGCAATGCGCATTTCGTCCACCTCGACGGGTTGCACAGCACGCCCGTCCGCCGCCACGACCGTCATCTTCAGCCCAGGAATGCGTAGGTCGAAATAGGTCATCGCCGACCCGTTAACGAAACGAAGGCGCACGCGTTCGCCACGGCGAAAAAGAAACGTCTCATTGTCCGCCGCCGGCTTGCCGTTCATCAGGAAGGTATAGTTCGCAACATCCGCGATATCGGTCGGGTCCATGCGCATCTGGCCCCAGGTAGCGCGATCGCGCGCCGTCTTGCCGAGGCCGAAGGTACGTGCGTCGCGAAAGAAGTCACCGACGGTGCGCCGATTGCGATTGTAGTAGGCGGAATCGACCTTCAGGTTGCCGAGTATGCGCGCCGGTCTTCGGTCGTGAAGTCCGACAGGAACACCACGTAATCGCGTTCCGGGGGCGCTGCTTCCGGTGTCGCGGGATCAATGACGATGGGGCCGTAGACGCCTGACTGTTCCTGAAATCCCGAATGCGAGTGGTACCAGTAGGTGCCGTTCTGCCTGATCGTGAACCTGTAGGTGAACGTCGCGCCCGGCGCGATGCCGGGAAAGCCGTTAAAGCCGGGCACGCCGTCCATTTCGCCCGGAAGGATCAAACCGTGCCAGTGCACCGATGTTGGTTCATCAGAGTCATTCTTCACGTGAATGACGACGTCCTCGCCTTCCCGAAAGCGCAACGTCGGACCTGGAACCTGACCGTTGACGGTCATTCCTTCGGCAGAGCGACCAGCGATACGGATCGTGGCGTCATCAACGACAAGGTTGTACTCGCCCGCCGTGGCGACAGACGTAGAAATGGCCATGAACGACGCGGCAATGAGGAGGCGCGGGCGAATCATTCTGTCTTGATCTCTCTCGCCTGTTCGGCTTGCAAAGTTAGGTACGCAACGATCATCCCCATCCCTCGTCGCCGGGGTGCGACAGGAAGACTAATTGGCCAACGCTTCACCCAGTTTGGTTCGTGCACGGTGAACACGCGTCTCGACGGCCTTGGACGTGATGCCCAGCGCCTCTGCCGCTTCCTGGTGCGTACATCCACCGAAGACGGTCAGAAACAGCGGCTCCTTGAGCGCCAGCGGCAGCGCAGCGATGGCGTCATCGAGACGACGCAACAATGCCTCCCGATCAACATCCTGCTTCACGTCATCGTCGGATGGCGCAGGCACATGCAGTCCCGGCGTATCGATGCTACGGGCGCCGTAGAAGAAACGGCGTACGGATCGCCGCCTTGACCAATCCCGACACTTGTTCAGCGCAATCTGGCGCAGCCACGGTTCAACAGGGCGGTTGCGATCAAACCGGTTGAGCCCTTCCCATGCGGATACGAACGCCTCCTGCACGAGGTCATAGGCTTCATCTGCATCGCCAACGTACCGACGGATGAACCGATACAGCATCTCCTGATGACGTCGCATGAGCGTCGTGAACGCAGCCTTTTCGCCGGCAAGCGCACGCGCCGCCAGGTCCGCATCAACCCCATTGGCGGCGTCGCCACGCATCACGTGTCTTTGGTCAGCGCGGCGACAACCGTCTCGTCGAAACGTTTTCTCTGATCCGGCGTGAGCACCTCGCGCATGGCGAATACATGGGCGATGAATTCCGTTTGCATCGTTCCCATCGCGTGATGGAAGTGCTCGACGGCAGCCGTCACCTTCGGACCATAGCCCTGCTCTTCCGCGATGGCGGCGGCCAGTTCCCGATTGGCCGCGCGCATTTCCAACTCCAGCGCCTGTCGCCGCACAGCGAACGTGGCCTCCAGCGCCTCGATCGCCTTTTCCTGATCAGACGTCAGCGCGAGTTCGTCGTGGATCACTTCGTGAAGCGTCGGCTCCCGCTCCGCCCGGGAAAAGAGCGCGTTGCCGATCCCGACCCCGCCGATGCCAGCCAGGACCCCAAGCACGATCGTGATGATCGCGCCCCGCACATCGAATTTCATCGGGCGCCCTCAAGCAGCGTCAGCGGCGACAACGCCGCATTGATGGCAAAGGGCGATTCGGTCGGCCTTGCCGCCGCCGCACCACCGGCGACCACGCCGCTCACCATCACGAGCGAAACGGCTGCGGCGCGCCATGCCCAGAGTCCGGCGCCGGCACGGGTTAAGCTGCCATCTATCCTGCGCCAGACGTCCACGGACAGCGCATCGATGTTGCGATCGAGGGGGTGCTCCCTAAGATCGGTCAGAAGGGCATCAAGCTTTTCGGTCATGGGGCTGGTTTCGATCTCATGCTGGATGATGTGAATACGCACGCGGTTCGGAAATCCCTCCAGGTGCTGGTTCTCCACTTCGGAGCGGAAACCCTGATGTGATTGCAGCGTTGTTCCCAACGGGCGCGTTCGCCTCGACCTTTTAGGGCCCAACCATGAAGCGCGCTTTATTCCTTTCAGCATTGTCCTTCCTCGCCATCGCGGCCTGTTCGCCAACGACGCCAGCGGGGTCTCAGTCAGCCACACATATGGGTCAGAACAACATGACCATGGCTATGCACGCTGCGGGCGATTCCGATGCTACACGCGGCTACAAGACCTCGATGATGTCCATGATGGAGCAGATGCCGGCCTTCACCGGCAACGCCGACACCGACTTCATGAGGCAGATGCGCGGTCACCACCAGGCGGCCATCGCCATGGCAGAAGTGGAACTTGCCAGCGGCGTTGACGCGGAAGCCAAGCAGTTGGCCGAGTCCATCATCCGCGACCAGAAAGCTGAAATCACGGAGATCGATGCCTGGCTCGCCAAGCAGCCGAAGTGACCCCATCCGGGTCTGCACCGCTACCTGCGAAACACCCCAACGAGTTCCTCGATCACACGATCGCGCTCAGCCGTATCGGGCGACGCCATCGCACGGTGCACGCAATGACCCAGATGTTGCCGCAGCAGATCGCTCTCAACGCGCGCCAATGCCGCCCTGATCGCCTCAATCTGGGTGACCACATCTATGCAGTACCGATCTTCAACAACCATCTTCGCGACGCCGCGAACCTGACCTTCGACCCGCTTCAGCGCCGTCAGCGTCTTGGCGGAAACAACTTTATCCATGGATACCCCCGGGAGGTACTTGACTGCATACCCCTGTAGGGTATCTGGAGGGGGCCAGATACGCAAGCCTTCGACGAAGGAAAACAATCATGACGGATCACCCGGCGCCCAATGCCCCTCACGCGCGCGCAGCGACGCCAGCAGGCGCACGCGACCCGGTGTGTGGAATGACTCCCAAGCCCGACACGCCGCATCGAACGGTCCGTGACGGGCAGGAACATCTATTTTGCAGCTCGGGCTGCAAGTCGAAGTTCGACACCGATCCTGCACGCTACCTCGTGGCGAAACCTGAAGCTGAACAGGCGCATGATCACGCAGGCTGCGCCCATCACGGTCACGCGGTCGGAGTGGGTGTGAACGTCTCCAGCGCCCCTGCGGGCGCGAAGTGGACCTGCCCGATGCACCCGGAGGTCGTGCAGGACGGTCCAGGCGCCTGCCCGATCTGTGGGATGGCGCTGGAACCGATGGTCCCGACGGCGGATGCTGGTCCGAACCCGGAACTCGCCGACATGACACGGCGCTTCGGGATCGCCGCCGCGCTCACACTGCCTGTTCTCGTCCTGGAGATGGGGCGGCACGTCTTCGGCATCGATCGCATCGTGGCGCCTGTTGTGAACGCGTGGGCGCAGTTGTTGCTGGCGACGCCCGTTGTGCTCTGGGCCGGCTGGCCATTTTTCGAGCGCGGCTGGGCATCGCTCCTATCGCGCAACCTGAACATGTTCACGCTGATCGCGCTCGGCACAGGCGTCGCGTGGACATACAGCGTCATCGCAACGCTCGCGCCGTCGATATTCCCGCCAGCCTTCCGTGGTGAGCACGGTCAAGTCGCCATCTACTTCGAGGCTCCCGCAGTCATCACCGTGCTGGTCCTTCTGGGCCAGGTTCTCGAATTGCGCGCCCGCGAACGCACCGGCGGTGCGATCAAGGCTCTGCTCGATCTGGCGCCGAAGACAGCGCGACGGCTGCATGGCGACACCGAGGAAGAAGTGCCGCTAGACCAGATCGCGGTTGGAGATCGCCTCCGGGTGAGACCGGGCGAAAAGGTGCCCGTCGATTCTATCGTTGCCGACGGGCGGTCAACAATCGACGAATCCATGGTGACCGGAGAATCGATGCCCGTCACGCGCAGCGTTGGCGATCATGTCATCGGAGGCACGCTGAACCAGACGGGCGCGCTCATAATCGAGGCCGAGCGCGTTGGCCACGACACCATGCTGTCGCGGATCGTGCAGATGGTGGCGGACGCGCAGCGCAGCCGTGCGCCGATCCAGCGGCTCGCAGATCGTGTCGCAAGCTGGTTTGTGCCGGCGGTCATCGTGATTGCTGTCATTGCCTTTCTCGTCTGGTGGGCGATCGGCCCGTCGCCTGCGCTCTCCTATGGGTTGATCGCGGCGGTGTCGGTTCTGATCATCGCGTGTCCGTGCGCGCTCGGTCTTGCAACACCTATGTCCATCATGGCGGGCGTCGGACGCGGCGCCGGCGCCGGCGTCCTGATCAAGAATGCAGAAGCCCTGGAGCGGTTCGAGAAGGTCGATACGCTGGTTCTCGACAAGACAGGCACTCTGACCGAAGGCAAGCCGGCAGTCGTTGCCATACACCCTGCCCCAGGCGTTGAAGAACGTGATCTGCTCCGATACGCAGCCAGCCTCGAAAGTCGTAGCGAACACCCCCTCGCCGCCGCCATCGTCGATGCCGCCAAGCAACAAGGCATCACGCTCGCCGAACCTGCGGACTTCGACTCGCCGACCGGAAAGGGCGTCATCGGCAGCGTCGAAGGCGCTCGCATCGCCCTCGGCGCTGAGCGATACATGTCCGAACTCGGCATCGACGTTTCAGCGTTGCACGCTCAGGCCGAAGCGCTTCGACGTGACGGCACAACCGCGATCTTCGCCGCCAAGGGCAACAGCACTATCGGTCTCTTCGGCATTGCCGATCCGGTAAAGGCCTCAACCCCGGCAGCTCTTCAAGCGTTGCGCGACCAGGGCTTGAAGCTGGTCATGTTGACCGGCGACAACCGCACCACTGCCGAGGCGGTCGCGCGTTCGCTTGGCATAGAGTCGGTGGAAGCCGAGGTTCTGCCCGAGGACAAGTCGCGCATCGTCGAGCGTCTGAAGAGCGAGGGCCGTGTGGTGGCGATGGCGGGCGATGGCGTCAACGACGCGCCGGCTCTTGCTGCCGCCGACGTCGGCATCGCCATGGGCACAGGGACTGATGTGGCGATCGAAAGCGCTGGCGTCACCCTGCTGAAGGGTGATCTGGGCGGTATCGTCCGCGCGCGTGCGATATCGCGCGCCACAATGCGAAACATCCGCCAGAACCTCTTCTTCGCCTTCGCCTACAATGTCGCCGGCATTCCGATCGCGGCGGGCGTCCTGTACCCGATCACAGGCGACCTTCTCTCGCCGATGATCGCTGCTGGGGCCATGGCCTTGTCGTCGGTCTCTGTCATTGTGAACGCGTTGCGCCTTGGGACAGTCCGGCTCACGTAGAATGCAGATCGCGGTGCAAGGGTTTGGCGGACACGCCGCGTATGGGTTGATAGCCACCCAAAGGTTTTGAGCTGCCCATCATGGAAGCCGACGCACTGTTGCCATGGGTCTTCGCCATCAAGATGGGTTTCTACTCATCGGCGCTGTTCGCTGCCGGCATCGGCCTGCATGCCGCCATAAGCATCATTGAACCAGAGAATCGTCAGAGCGTGTTACGGACCGCCGCGATAGCGGCCCTGATCAGCGCCGGGTTCTTCGCCGCAAAACTGTTGATCCTGAACGCTCAGCTTGGTGGCTCGTTGGGTGCGACCTTCGACACGACGACCATGGGATGGACGTGGCGCGCACAATCTGCATCCGCCCTCGCCGCCTTCGCTGGCGCCGCCGCCTTGGTTGCTGCGTGGATATCGCGAACGTCAGCGTTCGCTTTGTTGGGCGCCGTCTGCATATCAGGCTCGTTCGCGCTGACGGGACACACGCAGGCGCTGGAAAATCCCGGGATCATCCCGATCCTTGTCGCTGCGCACGTACTGATTGCGTCATTCTGGATCGCGGCGCCAGTTTCACTTTGGCCGACTTCCAACCTCTCCGAAGCTGCGTTGAGCGCGCGTCTGTATGCCTTCAGCGCCATCGCACTGTGGGTTGTTCCCCTGCTCTTCTTGCTCGGACTTTACGTCGCCTGGGTGCTGGCCGGCGGACTTCAAGCCATGCTGCACACGGACTACGGCAGACTTCTGGTTGCAAAGCTTGGGATCGCGACTACCGCACTTGCCATCGGCGCCGCCAACAAGGTGGTGGTTACTCGCATCATATCGCGAGACCCATACCGGGGCCGGAAACTGCTGACGACGACCTTGGCGGTAGACGCCGCGATGTACCTGTCTGCCCTGGCGACGATCGGCATGGCGACCACTTTCACCGGACCGCCTGAATCCTAACGCCAATCACTCCGTCAATCCGCTGGAAGTCTCACGGTGCGTGCTCTTCCTTGACGGATTATGCTGAACCAATGCACTCCCCCCTCCGCAACACCGCATATCGCAACCTTTTCAGCGCTCAGGTTGCTGCACTTCTGGGCACCGGCCTCGCCACGGTCGCCCTCAGTCTGCTGGCTCACGATATCGCGGGGGCCAGTGCCGGCGAAATTCTCGGCGCGGTCCTTGCGATCAAGATGACGTGCTATGTGGCCGTGGCGCCCGTCGCGAGCGCGCTTGCCGCGCGACTTCCCCGGAAGACCCTGCTCGTAGGCCTTGATCTGGTACGCGCCGGAATCGCTCTCTGCCTGCCGTTCGTCTCCGAGCCCTGGCAAGTGTACGCGCTGATGACCGTCCTCTACATCGCATCGGCGGCCTTCACGCCGGCGTTCCAGGCGATGATCCCCGACCTACTTCCCGGCGAGGCCGAGTACACAAAGGCGCTGTCGCTCTCGCGTCTGGCCGCCGATCTGGAAAGCGTTGTCAGCCCCATTCTGGCGGCGGCGCTGTTAGCGTTCATCGCGTTCAACGACCTCTTCGCCGGCACCGCAATCGGCTTCGGCATTTCCGCGTTGCTCGTCGTCTCCGCCCGTTGCCACGAACCCAGGGGCTCAGCCAGAAGCCATTCATCCAGAGACTGACGGGCGGCATGCGTCTGTTCCTGCACACACCCCGCCTGCGCGGCGTTGTCGCGTTGTCACTCTCATCGGCGGCGGGCGGCGCCATGGTGTTCGTCAACACCGTCGTCATCGTTCAATCGACAATGGGTCTGTCTCAGCAGGCGACGGCGTGGGCGCTGGCCGCCTTCGGCCTTGGCTCGATCACCGCCGCGATCGCCCTGCCGCCGCTGCTGAGCCGCCTTCCAGACAGAACAGTTCTGATCATCGGCGCGTCGTTCATGACGTTGGCGCTGGTCCTCGGGTCGGGACTGGCGACGACCTACGGCGCGTTGCTGGCGCTGTGGGCATTGATGGGCGTCGGCTACTCCATGACGCTCACACCTGTCGGGCGTGTGCTCCGACGATCGTCACAACCGGAAGACCGCCCCGCCCTGTTCGCGGCGCAGTTCGCACTGTCGCACG
>JAWXBO010000130.1:0-6091 GCA_034440175.1 Alphaproteobacteria bacterium | reverse complement strand
TCGCAAAGGTGGCACGGCAGCTGATGCCGTGCGCGAGACGATTGAGCTTGCGAAATGTTGCGAGCGCTTCGGCTACAGCCGCTATTGGCTGGCCGAGCATCACAATACGAGTTCGTTTGCGGGTTCGACGCCCGAAGTTTTGATCGCGCGGGTTGCGGCGGAAACGAAAACGATCCGCGTCGGCTCGGGCGGGATCATGCTGCCGCATTACAGTCCGCTGAAAGTGGCGGAGAATTTCCGGATGCTGGAGACGCTTTATCCTGGGCGCGTGGATCTCGCAATCGGACGCGCACCGGGCGCAGATGGGCGCACGAGTGTGGCCCTGCAAGCGGGTCCGCAGGCTTGGGATATCGCAGCCTTTCCCCAACAGGCAGAGTTGTTGCGGCACTATCTTGAGGAGGCGGCAGGTCTTGCCGAATGGCCTGCGACGCATCCCTACCGGCAAATCCATGCTTCGCCGCGCGGGCCCGGAATGCCAGAAATGTGGATGCTGGCTTCAAGTTTGAGTGGCGCTGTTTTTGCAGCTGAGCTTGGGCTGCCATTGTCGTTTGCGCAGTTTATTTCGCCGGATGGCAGCGGTGTCGAGGCGGCGCAGACTTACCGGCGGCAGTTCAAACCGCATCGCGATGGTGATGTTCCGCGAGTGAGTGTGGCGGTATTCGCGCTGGCGGCTGATACGGAAGACGAGGCCGAACGCTTGTGCCTGACGCGCAATCTTTGGGTGATGCAGTTGCTGCGCAATCAGGCGGGGCCGTTTCCTTCGCCGGAAGAGGCGGCGGCCTTTGCGTATACGCCTGAGGACCGGGTGATGTTGCGCGGCATCGCTGCGCGCGGGATTACCGGAACGGCAGAACGGGTGCGAGCAGGACTTGAGAAGATTGCAGGCGAGTATGGCGCAGACGAAGCCGTGGTGCTGACGATCACCTTTGATTTTGCAGCGCGGGTGCGGTCGTATCAATTGATTGCAAAGGCGTTTGGTCTTGGGGCCTAAAAGCGCGTTTGACGCGATGCTCCACCAGACTGCGAATGCGGCGCTGAACTTCCGGGGTGATGGGAAACGACCACAGCAGAGCGATGGCTGGCAAGTAGAAAATAATCGGAAGAAGCGAGAATACATAGGTCAGGGCGGATATGGCTTCCGGTGATTTTTCGACAACGCCTGAACTGAAACCGAGATAGCCCACGAGCATCAGCGCGAAGCCAGCGCCGACAGCGTCGCCGCCTTTGATGGCAAGGCCGAAGAAGGAGATCAGAAGACCAGCGCGTGGTTCATGGGTTCGCAGTGAATCGAGATCGACAACGTCGGCGGCGATGGATTGGCCCAAGGTATAGGGGGCTGAAAATGCGGCGCCCAACAACGCAAACAATGCGAGATTGGGCCAGTAGCCGAAACCCTGAAGCAGGGGCAAGGTTGCAAAAACGCCCACGCCGATGAGCATGGCGATGGACAGCGCTTTGTGTTTGGTGATCCTGCCGCCAAGCCATATCCACAGGGGCGCGAAGACGATGGCAGCAATGATAAGGGCGAGGGGAAAATGATTGCCTTGGGCCTTGGTCAGGCCGACCGCATCCACCATGTAGAACAAGAATAAAACTTCAGCGGCGCGGGAGGCAATGCGAACGAAAAAAGTGGCGAAGAACAAGCGCAAGAACGGCAGGTTGGAAATGGCGGCCTTGGCACCCTTCCAGACCGAGACATGTTCGGTCGAGCCATAGGGCGGCTCGGGTGTAGAGGCGAACATGATGGCGACACCGAACGGCGTGAGGATGACAATGGTCCAGCCGAGCACGGCCATCGCGTTCCAGTAGCCACCGCCTTCGGCCGCCGATGCGACGCCGACGATGACGGGGATGGCGCCGGCCAATGCCAGGCCCACGAGCGTGAAGATTTCGCGGACGCCGGTGATGCGCGAGCGTTCGTTGTAGTCGCCAGAAAGTTCGGCGCCCCAGGCGCCGTAGGGAATCGTGATCATCGTCCAGCCGAGATAGAAGACGGCGATCCAGATCAAGAGGTGAGTTTCGTCAGCGCCCGGAGGGGGCAGGAACAGCATGTAAACGCCGAGCATGAAGACCGGGGCGCCGAGCAACACCCAGGTGCGTCTGCGGCCTAAACTCCACGTGGTGCGGTCGCTGGCGTAACCGATGATGGGATCGACGAGGAAGTCGGCAAGGCGGGCCACGAGGAGAATGAGGCCGACGGTTTCGATGTTGATTTTCAGATCTTCGGCGTAAAACTTCGAGACAAAAACCGCGATGGGAAGTCCTGCGAATGCCAAAGGTACTGCCAGTTGGCCGAAGCCCAGGATGGTCAGCCAGGACATACGATCGCCGGGTTTCATCTCAACTGCTGAACGCTGCAAACCCGGCACTCCTGAAGTCGCTTTTATGTGAGATGGTATTCGATGCGAGCTAATGCGGCATTAAGCGCAAGGACTCAAGTGCGGTTCATACACGAATTGTTTATTTTTTTGCTTTGTCAGGTGCGGGTGCCGATATAGGCGAAGAAAAGACAGCCAAATCCAATGATTAGCATCAGCATATCCAGGCGCAGAAAAGGCAACTGAACCGGCAAGTCGATGATGGGCAGAATGGAGATGAAACTCAATATGCCCAAAATGATCAATGCCCAAATCCGGATACGGCGTGACAGCGACGGGTCTTTGACATCGATTGTGGCGCGCTCACTGACGATGAAGGCGGAGCCCAAACACAAGAGCCCCACGATCGGCATCAGGATGTTTGCCTGGAGGAACAAAAATTTCAGCGGAAGACTTGCCAGACCGATGGAGCCCAGAATAGCGAGCACGCCTGCGATCCAAAGCATCCACGACTGCAATCTGGCGAGTGATCTGGACATGGTTTATCCCGGCAACAATCCGACGACTGCGGCCGTCATGCACGTGGACAAGGTTCCCGGGATGATGGATTTCAGCGACAGTTCGACGATTTCGTCCCGGCGGGAGGGCGCGAGCGCACTGATTGAGCCAATCATCATGCCGACAGATCCAAGGTTGGCGAACCCGCACATGGCGTAGAGCATGAGCAGCTTCGAGCGTTCGGTCAAAGCATCGCCCGGCAATGCGGCAAGATTGAGGTAGGCGATGAGTTCGTTGAGGATGGTTTTGGTGCCCATCAGGCTGCCGGCCACTGCTGCATCACTGAACGGTACACCGATCAGCCAAACTATGGGTGCAAATATCCAGCCGATTGCCCGTTCAAAACTCAGCGGCGCCCCTGCCACTTCGATATTGCCGAGGGCAATATTTGCCAGCGCCACCAATGAGATCATCACGACAAGCATGGCGATAATGCTGAGGTAGATTTTCATGCCATCCTCGGCGCCGGTGGAAATGGCATCCATGGTCGAGCGATAGAGCGGCTTGGTGCCGAGATCGGCTGGCGTTGTTTCGGTGCCAGGGATCATCACTTTCGACAGCAAAATGGAGGCTGGCAACGACAGCAGAGACGCCACAATGATGTGCCCCAATGCGCCTGGAATGGCCGGCTCGAGGATGGTTGCGTAAAGCACCAAAACCGTGCCTGCGACGTTGGCCAGTCCGCAGGTCAACAGCGTGAAGAGTTCGCTGCGCGTCATTTTCTCCAGGTATGGCCGAATGAGTAGTGGGGCTTCGATCATGCCGAGAAAAATATTGGAGGCGCAGCCCAAGCCCAGCGCGCCGCCGATCTTCATGCTCTTTTCCAGGGCATAGGCAAAGCCGCGCACGATGACGGGCAGAATGCGCCAGTGCCATAGCAGGGCGGAGAGCGCTGACATAACGATGACGATCGGGAGAATTGTGAAGGCAATCGTCACGATCGATTTGGGGTTGGTGACCGCAAACGGCGCCGGTCCGCCGCCGGTGAAGCCGAAGGCAAAGGACGTGCCTTTGGCGGTTGCAGACTGGATGGCATCGACCAATACGTTCAACGACAACAGGCCGTCACGCATGAAGGGAACGCCGAGGAACAGGGTTGCCAAGCCTATCTGCAAGGTAATTCCGACGACCACCAGGGTCCAGGGAAAGGCGGCCCGGTTCTCGGACAGGGCCCAACCGATAAAAACGAACACGCCCAGTCCAATGGCGCTTTGGAGTTGCGGCGGAAAATCCACTGAAGTCCCCACTGAGTCGAAACTGCACTACAGTTATCAGATTGCTGGCTGTGACCGAAGGCCCCCATCGTCTGCGGCCGCTAACGCGGCGCAGCCACTTCCCACGCAAGCGGGGGCAGACAGAAAATCTGGTGTCTTCCCCCGCTTGCGGGGGCAAGTCCCTGCGCAGCACTTGTGGCTCGCAGGGGATGGGGGTTTGTGCGTAAGTCACAATTGCCCGCCACTAAACTTAAGCGCCAAGCGCAATTGCGCTTTGCCAAGACGCGGAAAATTTGATCCACTCCAATTTGAGCGTCAGCATAGAGGTTTCCCAGCCGTGAAAGCCAGAGCCGCACGAATTGTATTTGCCGCATGCCTTGCGATGGGATGTGCGGCCGCGCTTTCAATCGGGCTTGCAGCCGCTGCGGAGACAAAGCCGAAGGGCTCCAGCGAGCAGCCGAAGTCCAGATCCGATTGGCCGACGGAGCGCGTCACCGTTATTGGCCGGCGAGGAAATTTGCGGGATTGGCTCACCGACCACACGCTGCGTGGTACCGAAGGGTTTGCCGACGGCTCTGCGCCGGCCGATGTCGGGCAGCGCTCGGAATTTTACTGGCAGATTTATTATATGGCTGGCGGCAAGTTAGAGGCCCATTTCCAGAAACTTGGCGCGCGCGTGCCGCACGCCTCCATCGAAGCGCTTGGCTATGTCGAGTACGGCACATGGCGCATCGATGGCGAGGGTGATCTGTGCCAGACTATTCCAAAGGTCGGCTGGGGTGTCGAGCTTTGCTACTGGATCGACCGGCGCGGGAATCGCGTGGCGATGTACTACACATATTGCGGCGCCTTCAACCGGTGCTATGTCGGGCGGCTGGGACCTGAAGGCGAACTCGTGCCGGGGCGGGCGTTTACGCGGTAGGGAAGTTGGTGCGAACCTGGGAGCGCGGGCATCCTGCCCGCCCTACCTGCGCCGGTGAACGTGGATACTTCAAAAGTGCGGGCGGGACGCCCGCGGTCCCAGGCCGGCGAAATAGCGATTTGCGACGCCTTCAAGGTATGTTAGCTTAGTCTAGCTAACCTATCGGTCAGGCAAATGGAGATCTCAATGCGCACGGTGAATATTTTCGACGCGAAATCCAGTCTCTCGCGCCTGATCGAGGCGGTCGAGAGCGGGGCTGAGGCCGAGATCGTGATCGCACGCAACGGCCGGCCGGCGGCGCGCCTGCTGCCGATGAAGACGGCGGCGCGGCCGGTGCAACGGATAGGCGTCATCAAAATTGCCGGCGACATTCCGCCCGACGATCCAAAGATGACCGAGATCATCGCCGGCATGTTTGGGCTACCCAAAAAACGGCGCGCAAAAAAGGCGAGACTGTGAATTTGCTGCTGGACACCCACGTCGCATTGTGGGCCGTAGCTGGTCACAAGCGTTTGTCCGCGCGCGCGCGCGAATTGATCAGCGACCCGGCCAACACGATTGCCGTCAGCACGACCAGCCTATGGGAAATAGCTATCAAGCATGCGCTCGGACGAAAGAGCTACTCCGCCATCGTTCTCTCCGCGCGACAAGCGGCTGCGGCTTTCGCTCTCGCGGGCTACAACACGCTCGCGATCACGCCCGCGCATGCGCTCGCGGTCGAGGACCTGCCGGCGCATCATTTCGACCCGTTTGATCGATTGCTGGTTGCGCAGGCCCTCTGTGAGCCCCTGCGGCTCGTGACCCATGACGATCTGGTCGCCCGTTACAGCGACACGATCATTCGCGTTTGATGCGCCACCAACACCCGCTTCTGCTTACTTGTTCTCCTTCCCGGGAACCTGGGAACCATAGCTTTCGCAAACGGGCAATTTCCCGGATGCTGCGACCTTGCCAGATCGGTGCAAGGTAATGTCGCTGGGCACACGGGGTCAGACACCAAAATAACAAAGCCATGACTAAGGTGTCTGACCTTAAACACTTTCGTTGCCACCGCGCCATTTCCCCCCATCGTCTGCAGC
>JAWXBO010000129.1:0-2831 GCA_034440175.1 Alphaproteobacteria bacterium | reverse complement strand
TTGAGCGTCAAGCGGCACGCGCAGCGCGGGTATTGGCAGGTCGCCAAGGGCCAGCTGATGCCCGCGCAAACTACTGCAGTGGCAAGCCAAAGATTCCCGGATTTCTGCGGGAACCGATACGGGACACTTCGCGTTTTCTATTTGCCGCAAGCCCGACAACCGGGCTGCACAACTGAAGGGAAATATACGAATGAATTGGGACCAAGTTGAAGGCAACTGGAAGCAGATGACAGGCAAAGCCCGCGAAACATGGGGCAAGATCACGGATGATGAGCTCACGAAGATTGCCGGCAAGCGGGATCAGCTGATCGGCATGATTCAAAAGCGTTACGGCGTCGCCAAAGAAGAAGCCGAAGCACAAGTTCGTAAATTCGCCGACACGCTACACTGAACCTTGACACGTACGCGCGCGGGGTTGCGGATCCGCGCGCGTTTTCTTTTCGGTGTCTGCGCCGGGAACCATTAGACCGTCCTGGCGTTCACTATGTCAGCGCCCTGTCCCATGGCGCGTGACCGGCAACCCGGCATTTCATGGGCAACAAAAGGAAATTGATATGAGCAATATGAAACGGGATTTTATGGCTGCGGTATTCGCCGTGGCGGCGATTCTGACATTGGGCGCCACTGCAGCGGCACAAGCGGCGACGGCTGACGATCTGAACCGGGATTCAGCTCAAGCACTTCAAAAACTCAAGCAAACCAATCGGATTGCTGCAGGCGTCGCCCAAAACGCTCGCGCCATTCTTGTCTTTCCAAACATAGTCAAAGCGGGTCTCGTCTTCGGCGGCGCCTATGGCGAAGGCACGTTGATGAAGGGTGGGCGCGTGGCCGACTATTACAATTCGGTCACCGGGTCCTGGGGTCTGCAAGCCGGTGCACAGTCCTACGGTTATGTCGTATTTCTAATGAACGAGAAAGCCGTCACCTACCTTGAAAAGACTGCGGGCTGGGAAATCGGCGTTGGGCCGACCGTCGTCATCGTCGACGAAGGCGTTGCGAAAAATCTTTCGACCAGCACACTGAAGGACGACGCCTATGCCTTCATCTTCAACCAACAAGGGTTGATGGCCGGCGTCAGCATCGAAGGCACGAAGATCACGCGCATC
The DNA here is from genome assembly GCA_034440175.1 of Alphaproteobacteria bacterium. Classification (GTDB taxonomy): domain Bacteria; phylum Pseudomonadota; class Alphaproteobacteria; order Micropepsales; family Micropepsaceae; genus SZUA-430. The sequence goes on along the minus strand of JAWXBO010000129.1, from coordinate 1,725 downwards.
AATCGCGGCACCGACAAACAAGCGGGACGCTAATACATGAGTTCCGGGTCACGGTTCAATCTCCCGACAAGCGCTACTCAGAGTACGCGCGCCGTGACCCGGTTTTCCAAATCTCCAGTGCTGTAAGTTTTTTCGTGCGCGAACCGGCACCAAGGATTCGCCCGCGATGACGATTCAAGTCGCTCTCTGCCTGACAATCCTCGGTGTCGCCATCGTGTTGTTTGCGTGGGACAGGATAGCTGCAGATGTCGTAGCGATGGGTGTGATGCTTGCGACAACAATCCTGGGGTTGTTGACCCCAGCTCAGGCTTTCGCTGGATTCGCCAGCGATACGGTCCTTATGATCCTTGGTCTTCTGATCATGACCGCAGGCCTTGGTCAGACCGGTGTCGTCGACTTCGCAGGCCGCAGATTGGTCGCGCTCATCGGTCGCAATGAAACCTATATGCTGCCGGCGATCATGATTTCGGTCGCAATGCTTTCTGCGTTTATCAGCAACACGGCGGCAACGGCGTTCTTTATCCCGATCGTACTTGGATTCGCGGCCAAGTCGGGTGTGAGCCCGTCAAAGTATCTTCTACCCCTTGCCTTTGCATCCATTGTCACAAGCTCGGTAACACTGATCAGCACATCGACCAATCTGGTGGTCAGCGATCTAATGGCGCGCCAGAACATGCCACCTATGGGAATGTTCGAACTCGCACCCGTCGGACTTTTGATCGCCGTATTGGGTCTTGTCTATATGTGGTTCATCGGTGTGCGTTTGATGCCTGATCGCGCCGATACTGCTTCGGCAAAGGATGTCGGCGAGCGGGATTATCACGCCGAGCTGGTGGTTCTTCCAGACTCTGCGTTGATCGGCAAGGCTGTCGCCGAGACCCGGTTGGGCAAAGACTCCGGTTTGGGAGTGGTTGAGATTTTGCGCGACGGCGCGCCGGTCGCTGGATCGCCCGACGGCGCCATTTTGGAAGCCGGCGACGATCTAAGGGTTACAGGAAAGCGCTCGGACGTCCTCAAGGTCAAGGAGATTGCCGGTGTCGAACTGCGTGCCGATGTCCACCATACGGATGAAGAGGCTGCCGGCGACGCGCAAACGATTGTCGAAGGAACCTTGTTGCCAAACTCGCCGCTCATCGGCGCGACCCTCAAAGGCGCAGAATTCAAGGATCGTTATGGCTTGCAAGTTCTGGCAATCAACCGCGGCGGCTCGGTCATACCGCAAAGGCTCAGCCGCGTTGCCCTGCGTTTGGGCGACGTATTGCTGTTGCAGGGAAAGCCCGAGAACGTGAAGGCATTGGAGCAGGGCAATTTGTTCAGCATATTTGGCGGCGTGGACCATACGCGGCTGAATGTTGAGCGCGCGCCGCTTGCCGCTTTGATCTTTGCGCTTGCACTAGCGGTCGCGACGTTCAAGCTGGCGCCTTTGGCCGTTGCTGTGCTTGGCGGCGCGTTTTTGATGCTCGTGACGCGTTGCATTTCGCCCGAGGAAGCCTACCGGCAAGTCGAATGGAAAATTCTCATTCTGATCGGTGCGCTTTTTTCCCTGGGCACCGCTATGGACACCACCGGCACAGGCAGCTTCCTGGCGCAGCAACTCATCGCGGTCGCTGGCGATCAACCGCCCTGGGTAATATTGTCCTGCTTTTTCGCACTCACGCTGGCGTTGACCCAGCCCATGTCCAACCAGGCGGCGGCAATCGTGGTTGTACCTATCGCGATCGCGAC
>JAWXBO010000128.1:0-48011 GCA_034440175.1 Alphaproteobacteria bacterium | reverse complement strand
GGGAGAAGCTGGCCCGCCACTTCGGCGGGACTGATGAGGGGACGCAGTGCTGGACGCAGTCCCTCATCCGTCACGGGCCGCGAAGTTGCGGCCCGCGCCTCCTTCTCCCGCACGCGGGCGAAGGGCAATAAATTCTACAGATTGCAGTTTCACCGGCCAATGATATTGGGTACTACTCCGCCTCGAACCTGATCCCCTGCGCCAGTGGCAGCGCGTTCGAGTAATTCACCGTCGCCGTTTGCCGCCGCATATACGCTTTCCACGAATCCGAGCCCGACTCGCGCCCGCCGCCGGTTTCTTTTTCGCCGCCGAAGGCGCCGCCGATTTCCGCGCCGCTGGGACCGATATTGACATTGGCAATCCCGCAATCACTGCCAGCCACCGCCGTGAAGCGCTCCGCCTCCTGCATGTCACGCGTGAAAATGCATGACGACAGACCCTGCGCCACGTCGTTCTGCAAAGCGACCGCCTGCTCGAAATCGCGATAGCCCATCACATACAGGATCGGCGCAAAGGTCTCGTGCTTCATGATTTCGCTCTGCGCGGTCATTTCCACAATTGCCGGGCGCACGTAATACCCATCAGGGAACTTGTCCGACAACACCCGTTCGCCACCCGTCACCTGGCCACCCTGCGCCTTGGCCGAAGCCAGCGCCGCCTGCATGCCGTCAAACGCCGCCCTGTCGATCAGCGGCCCAACCAGCGTGCCGGCCTCCAGCGGATTGCCGATCCGTATCGCGCCATAGACGCTCTTCAAGCGCGAAACCAGCGTCTCGCGCACGCTCTCATGCACAATGACCCGCCGCAGCGACGTGCAGCGCTGACCGGCCGTGCCCACCGCCGAAAACGCAATCGCCCGCTCGGCCAGCTTCAGATCCGCCGACGGCGCCACGATCATCGCATTGTTGCCGCCCAGCTCCAAAATCGTCCGCCCCAGCCGCGCAGCGACAACCGGCGACAGGGCCTTGCCCATGCGCGTCGAACCGGTCGCCGAGATCAACGGCACGCGCACATCCGCTGCCAACTGCTCGCCAATCGCGCGCCCGCCCTGAAGTACCTGCGACAACCCCGTCGGCGCATCACCAATCCGCGCCACCGCGCGCTCGAACAGCTTTTGCGTCGCCATCGCCGTCAGCGGCGTTTTCTCCGACGGCTTCCACAATACACTGTCCCCGCATACCAGCGCCAGCGCCGCATTCCACGCCCACACCGCAACCGGAAAATTGAAGGCGCTGATCACCCCAACCGGGCCCAGCGGATGCCACGTCTCCATCATCCGGTGCCCCGGCCGTTCAGAGGCAATCGTCAGACCGTAAAGCTGGCGCGACAAACCAACTGCAAAATCGCAGATGTCGATCATCTCCTGAACTTCGCCCATGCCCTCTTGCGTAATCTTGCCCGCCTCCAGCGTCACCAAACGCCCCAGCGCATCCTTGTTGGCGCGCAACTCTTCGCCGAACAGCCGCACAAGCTCACCACGCCGCGGCGCCGGAACCTCGCGCCATGCGTGGAACGCAGCAACCGACGCCGCGATCTTCGCTTCCACCTCCGGCGCGCTGTCGCTGCGCACCCGGCCAAGCTCGGCACCATCAATCGGACTGCGCACCACAAGATCACCACGCGATACATCTTCAGGCGAAATTCCAAGCGCCTTGAGCGTTTCAGAAATCATGAGGTCCTCCAATTATTTCTGTTTGAGCGCCGCAGCGCGAATGCCCGAAAGCGTTGCCGTCGGCGAAATTTGATCAGGGTCAGTGATAATTTCAATCAGTGCCGGCCGCCCCGACGCCACCGCCGCTTCAAACGCCGGTGCGAACTCGTCCGTCGCGCGCACCGTCGTACTCCAGCAGCCGAACGCTTTCGCATAAGCCGCGAAATCCGGATTCTTCAAATCCGTACCGATGGTGCGCGCCGGATACTCGCGCTCTTGATGCATGCGGATCGTGCCATAGATGCTGTTATTGAACACCAGCACAATGACATTCAGATCGTGCTGTACTGCAGTCGCCAGCTCCTGTCCGTTCATCAGGAAACAGCCGTCACCCGCGCACGCCACCACCATACGATCCCGATGCACCGCTTTCGCACCAATTGCAGCCGGGACGCCATAACCCATCGCCCCGCTCGTCGGCGCAAGTTGAGTATGAAAGCGCTTATGCAGGAAAAACCGGTGCAGCCAACCCGCATAGTTGCCAGCCCCATTGGTCAGTATCGCGTCTTCAGGCAAGCGCTCATTCAGCCAGGCGAAAATCTCCGACGGATTGACCGCGCCCTTGACCTCCACCGGCTTCACGAATGCGCGATAGTCCGCACTCGCCGCCTGCGTCCAGCCTGACCAACTCACGGGCGCTGGTTTCATCCCCGCCATCGCCCGCGCAAACGCTTCCATCCCCGACACAATGCCAAGCTCGGCCTGATAGACCCGGTTCAGTTCTTCCGCCGCCGGGTAAACATGCACCAGCCTCTGCTTGGGCACCGGCGCCACAAGGCGCGTATATCCATTCGTCGTCATCTCGCCCAGACGCGGTCCGGCCACCAGCAGCACATCCGCTTCGGCTATTCGCGCGCCAAGCTTGGGATCAATACCGATCCCCATATCGCCAGCATAAAGCGCATGGCGATTGTCCATTCGATCCTTGCCGCGAAACGACGTCACCACCGGCAGCGACCAGCGCTCCGCAAATTGCGTGAAGGCCTGCCACGCATCATCCGTCCAGCCACCGCCGCCGATCACGGCGAGCGGCCGCTCGGCCGAGCCCAATATCGCAGCGAGCCGCGCCATATCTTCCGCGCGAGGTGCAGACTCAATCCGGCTGTAGCGCCGTGAATCCACCGCCGCCATGCGCTCCGTCAGCATATCTTCCGGCAAAGCCAGCGCCACCGGTCCCGGTCTGCCGTTCACCGCCGTATGAAACGCCCGCGAGACAAATTCAGGGACGCGGTCAGCGGAAGGAATCTCCGCCACCCATTTCGTCAGTGGTCCCAGCATGCGCCGGTAGTCGATTTCCTGAAACGCCTCGCGTTCGGACTGGTCGCGCGCCACCTGCCCGATGAACAGGATCATCGGCGTCGAATCCTGGAACGCCGTGTGCAGCCCAACACTGGCATGGGTCGCCCCTGGTCCGCGCGTTACAAAACAGATGCCAGGCCGTCCCGTCAGCTTGCCATAGGCTTCAGCCATGTTGGCCGCACCCGCTTCATGCCGGCACGTGATCAACCTGATCTGCTCGCGCGCATCGTAAAGCGCATCCAGCACCGCAAGATAACTTTCCCCCGGCACGCAAAACGCCAGCTCACTGCCATGAATCTTCAACTGATCGACGAGAATTTGTCCGCCGCTGCGAAGATTGCTCAAAGCCTAGCGCTCCTTTGGGGCATAATAACGGCCAAAGCGATTACCCAAAAATGTTTTCAGGTCTGCTTCTTCCTGCCGCACAAAACCCTTTTTCGGCAACTTGCCTTCGGCCAGCAAATCAACCATCGCGCAAATGCCCGCCGCTGTTGTGATCTGAATGGCACTCATCAGCCGCCCACCAATCTCATCCGCATAAATCTTTCTGGCAAAGCTTTCCTGCGTCAACTGCCCGTGCTGCTGCCCCGACACCGTCACGAACACCAGCACCACGTCTTGATAGGTGATCGGGATGGCCGTCTCCAGCACATCTTTCAAAATCTCGCGCCGTTGTCCCAAACGCAGATCGCGCACCAGCATTTTGACGATGTCGCGATGGCCGGGATAGCGCACAGTTTTATAGTTCAGGTTTTCGACCTTGCCTTCCAGCGTCTCGCACAACGTACCCAACCCGCCCGAGGTGTTGAATGCCTCATAGTCGATGCCGTCGAGCAGGAAATGCTCCATCTCTTCCAGGGCCGGCATCTCGCGCAGCTGCCCGTCGACAATCGCTTCGCACGGATTGCAGTATTCGTTGATCAAACCATCGGTCGACCAGGTCAAATTATACTTCAGCGCATTCGTTGGATACACCGGCAGCGCTCCCACGCGCATGTTCACATCGCGAAGCGAATCGAACTTCTTCGTCATATCGTAAGCGGCAATCGAGATAAATCCCGGCGCCAGACCGCATTGCGGCACGAACGCAGTGTCGGCGCCCTTGGCCAGGCCTTTCACAACCCGCGTGCTCTCGACATCTTCGGTCAGATCAAAATAATGCGCACCACATTCCTTCGCAGCCCCAGCAATCACCGGTGTCAGATGATAGGGCATGGCGCTGACCACCATGTCGTGTCCCTTGATCGCCTCGCGCAGCGCCGCCGGATCGGCAACGTCCAGCACCTGCGTGCGCACATTCTTCGTCGGCAGGCGCTTCAGCCCCTCCGCGTCGCGGTCTGCCACCGTCAACTGATAGTCTCCGGTGCCACCCAGCATCGCGGTAATCGCGCTGCCAATCTTGCCGCCGCCCAAAAGAATGAGTTTCACCATCTGCGCCGTCTCCTCAATATCCAGTGTCGCAAGCCGAAATTACCCCCGCTTTCCGCCGATTTGCAGCTTACAATCCGTCGATATCCATGAAAAGACTAGACAAATTGGCGGCTTACCCGGCAATATGGCTGAAATGGCAGACCTCGACACGACCGACCGTCAGCTTCTCGCCCTCCTGCGCTCCAATGCGCGCGAGCCTGTTGCCTCGCTCGCCCGCAAGCTCGCCCTCGCCCGCTCGACCGTTCAGGAGCGCATCGCCAGACTGGAACGCGCTGGCGTGATCGCAGGCTACACAATCCGGGCCGGCGAAGATTTCACCGGCCGCCAGATCCTCGCCCACGTCATGATCAGCGTCGATCCGAAAATGTCAGCCCCCTTGACCGCCGATCTGAAAAAAATGCCCGAAGTCCGCTCGCTGGCAGCGATCAGCGGCACCTACGACATGATGGCCGGCCTCGCCGCCGAAACCACCGCCAAGATCGACACAGTGCTGGACGCCATCGGCCACCTCAAAGGCGTGCAGAAGACGATGTCGTCAATCGTGCTCAGCGTGAAGTTCGAGCGCTGACGTTGGTAACCCGCTCCTCGTTGAGCGCGACCAGCCCAATCGTCGCCGGATCGCCAATCACGCCGTCGTAGATCCTCGACGTGAATGGACCAGCGCACACACGCCCTTCCTACTTTTTCTCGACCTTCCGCGACGACCAGTGAATGTGCACGATCTTCCAGCTGCCATCCATACGCTGCAACACCATCGTTTCCAGATTGATCGTATCGACGGGTTTGCCTTTGAATTCACCCTTCGTCGTACCTTGGCGAACGACGTAGGCCAGATTGCCCTCATCGACGACGGCAACGTCGTTCGTCTCGCTTTTCACCGCTTGGGAAAATTCCATGTCGCTCGCCAGATGGTGGCTGGCGTACTCGGCTTTCGAACGCTCGACATAGCCTTGCTCGTAGATCTGCACGTTGGAGGCAAGCAGCGCCAACGCTGCATCCTTGTCGCCTCGGCCCAGCGCCGCATGAAACGCCTCGACCACCGCCGAAGGCCCCGTCATCGCCGCATCATTCGCGCGCCCAACTCCTGGCAAAGCCAAGCAAAGTGTAACCAAAATCAACGAGACCCCGAATTTCAACATCTGGAAACTCCCTTTTTTCATTTGCACAGCAGATCAGCTCATCTCACGTTGGAAAGCAAACCTCTTGTTTCACGCCTTTTCTTCGCGCTTTGGCGGCGTCACGTCAGCACCCTCTAACGTCAATGCTGCACCGTCGTTCCGAGCACATGCACTATATATCCCGCATCGCGCACCGCCTGGCAAATCGCTTGCGCGTGAGCCGCATCGCGAGTCTCCAGGCTGATACGCAACTCGGCGTCTTTCGCCGGCATGTCCGTCAGCATGCGATTATGCGCGACCTCGATGATATTCCCGCCCGCATCGCCGACCAGCGTCGCCACCTTGGCCAGGATCCCGGGCCGGTCCTCGATCTCAACCGCGATTGTCAAAATCCGCCCCTCGCGTTGCAACTCGCGCATGATCACATTCGACAGCAGTCGCGGATCGATATTCCCGCCGCACAAGACCAATCCAACTTTGCGCCCCGCAAACTGTTCGGGATGCTGCAACATTGCCGCAAACCCCGCCGCACCCGCCCCCTCGACAACGCTCTTCTCAATCGCAAGCAACAACGCAATCGCCCGCTCGATCGACTCCTCCGAAACCAGCAAGACGTCATCCAGCAGCCTGCCACAAATCTCTGTCGTCTTCGCACCGACATTCTTGACCGCAATGCCCTCGGCAATCGTGCGCCCGCCGATAGGTTCGTTGCCATGCTTGAGCGCGTTGTACATCGACGGAAAGAGCCGCGTCTCAACGCCCACCATGCGGACCCCGGGCTTCATCGCCCGCGCCGCAATCGCCATGCCCGCAATCAATCCGCCGCCGCCCACCGGCACCACCAGCGTGTCGATCTCGGGAAAGTCCTCCAGCATCTCAAGTGCGACCGTGCCCGTGCCCGCGATGATCTTGTCGTCGTCGTAAGGGTGCACGAACACCAGCCCCTCTTTTGCGGCTATCTCGTGTGCAATGTGATCGCAGTCGGCAAGTGTCATGCCCTTCTGGATCACGCGAGCACCGTGTGCCAATGTATACTTGACCTTCACATAAGGCGTCGTCTCGGGCATCACAATCGTCGATGGAATGCCAAGCCGGGTGGCATGATAGGCCACACCCTGCGCATGATTGCCCGCCGACATCGCAATGACCCCGCGCCGGCGTTCCTCCGGTGTCAGGCTTGTCAATTTGTTCACGGCGCCACGCTCTTTGAACGACGCTGTGAACTGCAAATTCTCGAACTTCAAATAAACATCCGCGCCCGTCAGCTGCGACAGCGTTCGCGAGCGATGACACGGCGTGCGCTCAACCGCGCCCTTGATCAGCGCCGCAGCCTGTTTGATATCTTCGAGTGTCACGGGCATTTCGTGTTTTCCCAAGCTGCACATGCCCGGGCCCGTTTGGTAGCAGCGGACGGATTTGAACCGCCGACCAAGGGATTATGATTCCCCTGCTCTACCACTGAGCTACGCTGCCATCCGGGTAAAAACGAGCGCGGGATGTAAGGCGTGCGCCTTCCACCTGTCAAGGCAGTTCACTTACGCAGCAGCCGCTGCCTCGCCTTTGACGATCCAGCCACCGCCAAGCATGCGCGACGCATCCGCCGCGTCATAAAGGACGCAGGCCTGCCCCGGCGCCACGCCCTCTTCATGCGCCAGGAGCTCAACTTCCGCCCCCTCAGCCGTCGCAACAATTTCCGCTCGCACCGGTTCGCGCGTGGATCGCACCCGCGCCAGCACACTGCGCGGCGAGCCGCCCAGTGCCGCACCATCCAGCCAGTTCATGTCGCGCAGAAAAATCCGTCGCGTCGCCAAAGCCTCACGGGGACCGACGACCACTTGGCGCTTTTCCGCGTCGATGCGAATGACGAACAGGGACTCATGATGCCCAAGCCCAAGACCTTTGCGCTGGCCAACGGTAAAGTTGATCACGCCATCGTGCGGCCCCAGCACCCGGCCCGACTGATCCACAATATCGCCCGGCTCGATGGCACCGGGCCGGAGCCTCTGCACAATGTCGCTGTAACGGCCATTCGGCACAAAACAGATGTCCTGGCTGTCCGGCTTGCCTGCCAGTTCCAATCCAAGTTCCGTGGCGATCGCACGCGTTTCACTCTTGGGCAGACCGCCCAATGGAAACCGGATGAAATCCAGCTGCGCTTTCGTCGTCGCAAAAAGGAAATAACTTTGATCGCGTGACACATCCTGCGCCCGCCGCAATTCAGGACCTGAGGGCCCGTTGACCCGTTGAATATAATGTCCGGTCACCAGTGCCTGCGCGCCCACATCCTTCGCGGCATTCAACAGATCGCGAAACTTCACCGTCTCGTTGCAGCGCACGCACGGAATAGGTGTCTCGCCACGCGCATAGGTCGCGGCAAAATCCTCCATCACCGATTTGCGAAACCGCTCAGTGTAGTCGAGCACATAATGCGCGATCCCCAGAGTCTGCGCCGCGCTTCTGGCGTCGTAGATATCTTGTCCGGCACAGCACGACCCTTTGCGTTTTGGCTGTCCGTCCGATGCATAAAGTTGCAACGTGATCCCAACGACGTCATATCCCGCGCGCTGGACAAGGGCTGCCGCCACGGCACTGTCGACGCCGCCGGACATCGCCGCAACGACGCGCGTCCGCCCCGGCTCGCCGGGCAGATTCATAAGCGCGCGAATGTCATCAGCGTGGATCATAGACGCGCCTATATAGTGGGTAGACGCCTGAGCGCAAGCTTAAGCCCTAGCGGCGATTTGCCCTCACATATAGTCGAGCAGGCTCATCTGATTGACTTGCGCAATCATCCGGCCTGCCGCCTCGACCGCAACCTGATCCTGGTTGAGCCTGGCCACCGCCTCCGCCAGGTCGACGTCTTCGATATCGCCGATGAACTTCGTGAAATAGGCAGACAGGCTGTCATGCCGCTCGACCGCGTTCAAAACCTGAGCGTGGCGCGAACCGTTGATCGCCGCTAGCGTCGTCAGGCCCTGGCTGACATTGAGCATCGCAACATTCTGTGTCACCAGAAAACTGCTTTGAGCGGCAGACAAGTTGGCGCCGAATGGTCCATCAACGCCGGTATTGAACGCCGCAATGTCTTTGAACATTTGAAACAGATCAGTTCCGACCTCACTGGCCGTAAGTCCCACGGCAATCGTCTCGTTCTGGTCAATCCGCTGGGTTTGATTGAAGTCGGAGTTCTCGAAAATGTCGGCGACGGTGGGCGCCGCCACAAGGCTGGCAAGGTCTGCCGCATTGACCGGCGCCACATCGGTGCGCGAACCGCCGTACAAATACTTGCCGTCGATGCGCGTGTTTACAATCGTCAGCGCCTGATTGTAAAGATTGTTGACTTCATCCATGAACGCAGGCGCATGCCCCGTCGAAAGGGCATCGGCCATTGTCTGGCGCAAGCGCCCACCGATCGCCACTAGCTCCTGCATATGCAGGTCCTGCACGTCCAGCCGGTTCAACACTTCCTTCGTCGCCGACAAATACGAGTCGACTTCAGCCGATCTTTGTTTGGCGGCGACCAGGACGCTTGCCTTGTCCTTCGTGTCAGCGAACTGGTCACCAACTTTGCCGCTCGAAATCTGCGTCTGCCACTTCACAGTGCGCGCTTGAATGCGCCCGTATTCGTTGGTCAAACCCTGCGCAAACGACCACGAACCTACTCGGTCAAGCATAGCAGCCTCTCATGTTTAAACCACGCGCAGCAATTCATCGAACATCTCCTGCACGACCGTCATGATCCTCGCCGAGGCGTTGTAGGCCTGCTGGAAAATCATCATGTTGGACAGCTCTTCGTCCAGATTGACGCCTTCCATGGCATTACGCCGTGCAAATACTTCTTCCTTGACGTCCACACGGTTGACCCGCTCGGACTCAGCCCCATTAGCCAGATCCGATTGCAGTCCTATGATTTGCGCAACAAAATCATTCAACGATTGCGTTCCGCCTGCCAGACCACCGCTCGCGGGAAAATTGTGCAAGGCGTTGGCAACGCCTGCAAGGGCAAGTGCGCCACGATTGTCGCTGATACCCAGAACCAGGTCACCGGCAACCGAAGCTCCGGAAATACTGAGCTGAGCCAGCGCCATTTTGGAACCGTTCTGTGCAATGTCGCTGCGCACAGCAAGATTGGAAGCCTGGTTCTGACGCATGGCCGTTCCCAACCCGTAAAATTGCGTCAACGACACTCCGGTCGCTCCACGCGTCGAGGTGTCATTGCGCACTTCCAGCCGCGCCCCGCCATAGGCCGCAGCCGGCGTCATGCTCATCACCCCGTTCGCATCGAGCGAGAACGTCGCATAACCATTCGCGGCTGCATTCAGATCCGACACCAGATCGGCAACCGAGAGTCCCCCCACAGTCACGCTGAACGAGTTCAGAATCGCACCGCTGGTCCCGCGCAACACAAAATCAGCCACACCACCGGCGGTGAACTCATGCGAGTCGGAACCTTGAACGCCCGTCGCAAAACTTGACGGGCTCGCTGCCGTCACCAAATTATTCAGACCAAAGAAATGCGACACGCCGCGGCCACCGCGCAAGGCCGGCGTTGTGGGGTCTTGCAGCATCGCAATCCCGTCCCCCGCGTTGCTGGCACTGATCGATAAGGCACCATTGCTGAAATTGGCGCTGCCGCTGCCGCCAAGACCGGCATTGATGGCCGACACCAGATCGCCGATCGTGGGCAAAAAGGTTGTGTCGATATCCACACGCTGCACCAGGGCACCCTGGGCATCCACCACCGCGACCGTAACGATGCCAGAAAAATTCAGCGGGTCGGTTGACAGCAATCCGGTGTTGACACCCGTCAGGCTCGCCGGTGGCGGCACCGCGCTACTGTTGTTGTGGATGGCATTCAGTTCGTCCGCAAGCCCCGAAGCAACCGATCCCAGTTGCTCGGCAAGATCCACCAATTGCTTGTCGCGCATGTCCAGCAGACCGCGAATCTCGCCGCCTCGAATACGCCCTTCCAGGGCAATGGGGTTGCCAACATCCGCAGCACTCTCTGGGTTGGTCCGTTGCACAGTTATCGAGGGAAACGACGTTGCCGAAGAAACAGATGACGGACCCGCATAACGCAACTCCGAACTCAAATCCGAAATGAGACCCGTACCATCACCCAGGGAAACGAAGACGCGGCCATCAGCCTGTTCAAAGCTGCGCACGTCCATATACTTCGCTAACTCGGCGAGGGCGTTGTCTCGCTGGTCGGTGAGGCCTGTTTGGTTGTCGTTGCGCGCGACGGCGGTCTTGATGGTGGTGTTGAGGTCGTAAATTTGGGCAATCAGCACATTCACATTGCGGATGTCGGTACTGATCTGGGTATTGGCGTCCTGGCGCAGCAGCTGAACCTGGGAGGCCATGCCCGAGATTGCAGTCAAAGCCGAAGAAACGGACGACAGCGCCGAATTCCGCCGCGCCGCAGACGCCGGGTCCACGCTCAGCTGCTGCAACGCGGTCATTGCATTTGAAAGGCGCGCATCGAGTGACGATCCAGCGTCCAACGACCCCACCAAATCCTGCACACGGGAAAAATATGACGTCAGCGTTTCCATGCGCCCCACAGCGCTCGTCGCATCGATAGTTTCGCGCGCCAAAAACTCATCGGAAATGCGCCTTATGTCTTCAATCGATACCCCCGTCAGACTATCGCCCGTCAACCGCGGTCCGAAATCGACAACCCGGCGGTGATAGCCTTGGGTATTGATGTTGGCAATGTTGTTCGACGTTGTGCGCAAAGCCGTTTGATTGGCCTGCAACGCGCTGGTGGCTGTGTTCAGTATTGAACCCAACGACATGTTTGCATTGAGTGCCATGTGTTTCTCCCGGCCAACTTTCAATCCGGCAGCTTTTGCCGGGTATGTCCCCGCAAATTCTGCCTGCCTCGTCCAGCACGAAGCACGGAAGCGCTGGGTTTACCGCGAGTCCAATCCCGGTAGACCCAGTGCTGTGTCAGAGTAAGTGCAACGCTGATGCCACTCCTTCAGGCACGGAAGAAACGCCTCCACACAGGGTCGAAAACTGCCCTCAGGCCTGCAAACTCTGCCGCGCCCGTAAAGCGCTTCGCACGCCGGGCGCTGGATTTCTGCGGCGAAATCCATGGCAAGCGCCTTGCAGTCAAAACGTTGGGCGCTATGTGCCCGATGGAAAAATTGCGCATTCAATGAACCAGATTGCAGCCCTATTCGCGAACACCACGCCGCAAAACATTGCAGGCGCGAACGCGTTTGGCTCCATCGCTTCCGATATGAACGTGCAATTCGCGGACATTCTCGCACAAGAGCAACTTCAACCTGTCGCGCCCGTCAGCCCTGACCCATCAAGTCTGAACACGCAGTCTCAACTCCTGGCGCTTCTGCATTCCCCTGCCCTGCAAGAGATGAACAGCCCCGCCACGGACATTCAACTGCCGCAAGGCGCACCAGCCACACTCAATACGCAAAACGAAGTCCAACCGCCTTCAGATCTCGCGGGCCTGCTGCTTGTCATCCAGAACGTGCAAGGCCAGCCCCCTGAGCACGCGAAAGATGCCTTGTCGGCGCTCCCTGCCGCAAATCAGGCGGTTTCAGTTTTGCTCGCCAATAAGGGTGCACAAGCGCCTATCCAGCACCAAGCGCCAACTCCAGTGGTCGCCACCCCCGGACTTGTGCCGGAACTAACACCAAACATTGCCCCTCTGGCGCAAAGTGAACCGCCCGTCGTATCCAGCAAAACAAATCAGGCGCCAAAACGCACCGCCGACGCGATGGCATTCAATCCAGCATCCGATGCGACCATCCCAACACCACAAGCGCAGTCCTTCGGCGAACAGAAAATTGCCCCGGCAGCTGCGTCACACTCCAACACTGACCAGCAACCACAGTCACATACACCGTCAAATGGCGCAGCAAAAACAAGTGACGCCGTCGCTTCCTCATCGGCTAATGCCAGCCCGGCAGTGACTTTTACAACGGCCCTCATCCAAGCCCAATCCGCTCCGGCAAATACTGTCCCCCATATTCCAGTCCCGCTTGACGCCCTCGCGGTGCACATAGCGCGCAAAGTCGAATCCGGCTCAAGCCAGTTCGAGATCAGTCTGCACCCAGCCGATCTGGGAAAATTGGATATCTCCCTGACTGTTGGCGAAGACGGACGCGTACAAGCCGTGCTTCGCGCCGAGCGGACCGAAACGCTGGAACTGCTGCAACGCGACGCGCGCACGCTGGAACAACAACTGCGCCAGGCAGGGCTAGACGTCGGCTCGAATGCGCTGAGTTTCCAACTGTCGAATGGCAACGGTCAACGTAGTGGCAGCCTGCCGGCGTCCCCCTTCGCAGCCAAGGCGCAAAACGGCGGCGACGCATCTGACGACCAACTTACCACGAACTATATCGCCGTTCGCAAGCGCGACGGCGTTGATATCACTGTCTAACCGGAGCGATTGAAATGGCCATAGCACCCGTCACGACGCAATCGACCCAAATTGCCAAAGCTCAGCAAACACTGAGCGGAAACTACGAAACCTTCCTCCGCCTGCTCACAACCCAGTTGCAGAACCAGGATCCGTTGGAGCCGCTGGACGCCACAAAGTTCACCGAGCAACTCGTCTCCTACAGCCAGGTTGAGCAGCAGATCGCAACCAACACCAGTCTGAACTCGTTGATTTCGCTTACAAAGTCCGCAGCCGGCGCAAACGCCGTCAACTACCTGGGCAAGACGGCGCTGACTGCAGGTCCTGTATCCTCACTTTCCGGCGGGCAGGCTTCATGGCGATACACCTTGCCGCGCGATGCGGCGAGCATTCAATTCAATGTCACGGAACCGAACGGCCGCGTCGTTCGTTCAATGACCGGTGACGCAAGCGTTGGCATCCATGACTTCGTGTGGGATGGGCGCAACGCCAGCGGCACTCAACTGCCGGACGGTCCCTACGGTCTTACGGTTGTCGCCAGATTGGCGGATGGCACAAATGTTCCGGCGTCGATTTCCGGCGCCGGAGTCGTCAACGAAATTGACATGTCGGGTATCGAACCATTGGTGACCATCGGTTCGCGTAAATTGAACTTGAGTGAAATCATCGGGCTCAAAAACTGAAAATGCCGGTGCAGTGTCGAGGTTGCGGTGCAGAAGTGCCGTTCAGAAAATCAAATGAAGTAGCGCCCCCGAACGGTTCGCCGCCTCCAACTCGAAACAGGGAGTGAAGTTATGAGTCTCTATGGTGCACTTTATACAGGCGTGGCAGGCCTTTCAGCCAACAGCCGCGCAATGGCCAACACATCGACAAACATCGCCAACGTCAACACGGTGGGCTACAAGAGCACGCGCAATGAATTTTCCACATTGCTGTCGACAACGACCATCGGCAGCTACACGGGCGGCGTAAAGAATGTGTCCGTCCCCCAGATTTCGACGCAGGGAAACCTGCTTCAAACCTCGTCGCCGACCGATCTGGCCATCTCAGGCCAGGGCTTTTTTACGGTCACCAGTGCGCCTACAGAAAACCCGGGCGTCAATGAAATTGTCTACACGCGCGCAGGCGCCTTCCAGAAGGATGCGAGCGGTTACTTGCGCAACGCCTCGGGATACTACCTCCAGGGTTGGGCATTGGATGTGAACGGTGACATTCCAACCAATGCCAACGACGTGTCCATCATCAATCTGGGACAAGTCAACGGCACCGCATTGCCGACCACCGAGGCCGACCTTCGAATAAACCTGCAGTCGACCGCCGCCGTGACATCACCCTATGTGGCGGGCGACATCGCCGCCGGAACCGTCATTCCACAATTTGAAACCTCAATCGAGATTTTCGACAGTCAAGGCGGGTCTCGTCCCATGAGTCTGGCCTTTATCAAATCGGCGGCCAACACATGGCAATACGAAGCCATCTATGAAGGCGACCCGGCCGACATCGGGGGCGCCGGCAACAATCCCATCGCGACCGGGACGGTGACCTTCAACACCGACGGCACGATTGCAACGCCGGCAGCCGCCGTGAGCATCACCATTCCGTTTGTCGCCGCGTCTGGCTTGTCGGCTCAGGCAATCGATTTCGACATGGGCACACCTGGCCTCGCCAACGGCTTCACACAGTTCGACACGGTCTCGACGCTCTACGCCTCAGACATCAACGGAACGCTCTATGGTGGCCTGTCGGGTGTACGGGTGGATGAAAACGGGTTTGTCATTGCGCTGTTCACCAACGGCATTGAAACACCACTTTACAAACTGCCGGTGGCGACCTTCCTGAATGCGGATGGCTTGGGGCCGCTCAACGGCAACGCATACCGCACAAGCGTCGAATCGGGGCCCGCCAGCTTTAAGGCTGCGGACCAGGCCGGCGCCGGAAAAATCTCGAACTTGGCGGTGGAACAATCCACAGTCGACATAGCGAAAGAATTCAGTGACATGATTGTCATTCAGAGAGCTTACTCAGCTGCTTCAAAAATCATAACAACCGCTGACGAAATGTTAGACGAGTTGACCAGATTGAAGCGGTAATCCGTGCTAGGGCATTCACAAGTGTGAATGTCCTATTTCCGCTTGGCATGCAATTCGCAGGGACACAACAAGACGGTGTTAAGTGTGTTTCTGCACCGCTTTTTAGCGGGCCAAGCGTACTCTACCCCGCAATGGTGGGAAAAATAAGTGTTGGAGCGTGTACAGTGATGACTGAAGAACGGCAAGGCCGGGTAACCTACGTCATTGGGCCAGATGGGAGCCCATTGACGATCGCCGATTTACCGCCGCCTGGAACAAAGCGGTGGGTCATTCGTCGCAAGGCCGAGGTTGTGGCAGCTGTACGTGGCGGCTTGCTCAGCCTCGAAGATGCCTGCACGCGCTACACGCTGACGGTCGAGGAATTCCTCGCCTGGCAGCGGGCCATCGACAAATACGGCCTGGCAGGGTTGCGCACAACCCGGGTTCAGCAATACCGCAATTAGTCCGTAAACGGATTCTTACCAATTCCAAGCCAGGCGCGGGTTTCCCGCTGCCTGGCTTTCATGCTTTCTTGACCTCTTATTAAACGCACCTTTACCGCGCCATGGGTAATTTTTGCCTATGACAAATCTGGGCGCCTGGCCGCGTGCCTGTCCGGATTTGAACCATAAGAAACTTGTGACGGCGTGGGAGTATCGGCCTTGGCGGGCTTTCTGCAATCGATGGGAATTGTGCGTCTGGGATTCGTCGCGGGGCTGACGATGACCGCAGGCCTAGGGTTCATGTACGCGATGAACATGTTGACCGAGCCTCCCAAAACGCTTCTGTTTTCCAACCTCGACCCGCGTGACTCGGCGGAAATCGCCGCACGCCTCGATGGCCGGAAAATTTCCTACGAAGTGACCGGCGACGGCTCAACCATCCTGGTCCCCTCTGATCAGGCACTGAAGCTGCGCATGGAAATGGCGGGCGAAGGCCTGCCGGCGGGCGGATCGGTTGGCTACGAAATCTTTGATCGCGCCGATTCATTCGGACAAACTAGTTTCGTCCAGAACGTCAATCTGGTGCGCGCGTTGGAAGGCGAGCTTGCCCGCACCATCCGCTCCATCACCTCGATCGCAAATGCCCGCGTTCACCTCAACATTCCCAAGCGCGAACTCTTTTCGGAAAAGCAAACCGAACCCACGGCCTCCGTGGTCATCCGGGCGCGCGGAGCCGTGTCCCCCGCGCAAGTCTCTGCAATCCAAAACCTGGTGGCGTCCGCAGTGCCCGGTTTATCGGCCGGCACAATCACCATCATCGACGAAAAGGGAACGATGCTGGGTGGCGGCTCCTCAGGGGCTGGCGCCTCAGCCGTTCAGCACGACGAACGTACCGCCACTTTTGAAGGCCGCGTTCGCTCCCAGATCGAAGACATTGTCACAGGGATCGTAGGTCCCGGCCGCGCCCGTGTGCAGGTCTCCGCCGAAGTCGACTACAACAGGATCACCACCGAGCGCCAAACCTTTGATCCCGATGGCCAGGTCGTGCGCTCAACCCAAACCAGCCAGGACAACTCTACCAGCCAGGACGGCAAAGCCTCGCAGGGTGTCACCGTCACCAATTCGCTGCCCGCAGGCGAAGGCAGCGCCGGCGGCGGCGCAAGTTCATCCAACGACAAACGCACCAACGAAACGATCAACTACGAAATTTCAAAAGCGATCTCGACTGAAATCCAGGAAGGCGGAAACGTCAAGCGCCTCTCGGTCGCTGTGGCGGTCGATGGCGCCTACACCACCGATGACAAAGGCGCGCGCACCTATGCACCTCGCGCCCCCGATGAAATGGTCCAAATCGAACAATTGGTGAAGTCGGCCATCGGCTTTGACGAAAAACGGGGCGACCAGTTGAAGGTTGTCAACATCCGCTTCAGCCAGCCTGAGATCGAAGTTCTCCCTCCAGCCGAAGAACCGATGCTGGGGCTTCAAAGGGAAGACTATGCGCACATCGCGCAGTTCGCCGGCATTGGCTTGATTGCACTCCTGCTCATTTTCTTTGTCATGCGCCCCATGATCAAGGCATTGGCGGCCCCACCGCACGGCGGGTTCCTGACCTCGCAAGCCATGGCGGGGTCGCCAGCACGCCTTGGCACCCAAACAGGTGACAGTAGCGCGGCGCTCGCAGGTCCCGGCAGCAACCCCGCACTGTCCGGCCCGCCGAACTCCGCCGTTCAAAACATGATCGACATTGCGCAAGTTGAAGGACAGGTCAAAGAGTCGTCCGTCCGCAAAGTCGGTGAAATCGTCACCAAGCATCCCGACGAAACCGTATCGATCGTTCGTCAATGGCTCCACGAGTCGGCGTGAGATAATCCAAAATGACCAAACCCGCAAAAGCCAATGTTCGCGAAGACGTAAAATCTCTCACGGGACCAGAACGCGCGGCTGTGCTGCTGCTGTCACTGGGCGACGAACATGGCGCACCGATCTGGAAAGTGCTGGATGATGAAGAAGTCACAGAAGTGTCCCAGGTCATGGCGAATTTGGGAACTGTTTCCTCATCCCTGATCGAAAAACTGCTTGTCGACTTTGTTTCGCAAATATCCTCGACCGGTGCGGTGTTGGGCTCATTCGACTCCACTGAGCGTCTGCTCACGAAATTTCTGCCCAAAGACCGTGCCTTGATGGTCATGGAAGAAATTCGCGGCCCCGCCGGCCGCACGATGTGGGACAAGCTGGGAAACGTCAACGAACACGTCCTTTCTGCCTATCTCAAGAACGAGTACCCGCAAACCGTGGCTGTCGTGATGACAAAGATAAAGCCCGAACACGCAGCCAGAGTATTGGCAGTGCTGCCCGGGGATTTTGCGCTCGAATGCGTGAGCCGGATGCTACGCATGGAAGCAGTTCAGAAAGACATCCTGGACAAAGTCGAAAGCACACTGCGCAAAGAGTTCATGACAAATCTGGCGCGCTCGTCCAAACGCGATGCCCATGAGCAAATGGCGGACATCTTCAACAATTTCGACCGCCAAACTGAAGGCCGCTTCATGACGGCACTCGAAGAGCGCAACAAAGAAGCGTCCGAACGCATCAAAGCGTTGATGTTCACGTTCGACGATCTTGGCAAGCTCGACGGCAGCGCAATTCAAACTCTTTTGCGTAGCATCGAAAAGGACAAGCTGGGGATCGCCCTCAAAGGCGCGTCGCCAACAATGCGCGACTTGTTCTTTACGAATATGTCCGAGCGAGCCGGAAAAATACTGAAAGACGACATGGAGTCTCTGGGCCCGGTGCGCTTGAAAGATGTCGACGAAGCGCAAATGCGCATGGTCGTCGTCGCCAAGGAACTCGCCGCCAAAGGCGAAATCCTGCTCTCGGCCGGCAAAGCCGAGGATGAGCTGGTGTATTGAGACCGCCAATGACAACCCCGCAACCCAACCGCCCCCCCAAGTTCAACTTCGACACCGTGTTCGGCGCCAAGGGCACTAACCAGGCCGTCCCCGAAAGTCGCAGCCGCAGTGCCTACTCCGCTGAGGAAGTCGATAACATTCGAAAGGAAATGCTGGCCCAGGGCAAAGCGGCCGCATCTTCAGAAGCCTCTGCGGCCCACGCGATGGCGCTCACATCCATTTCCCAAAGCATGGCGGCAATGATCAGCCAGTTCGACGCAAACTTAGCCGAATTGCGCATCGAAAGCGCCGCACTCGCTTTGTCAGTGGGTAAAAAACTCGCGGAATCGGCGCTCTCGGTTCTGCCGCACAATGAAACTGAAGCGCTCATAGCAGAGTGCATGCACAAACTGCACTTGGAACCTCGCTTGGTTGTGCGCGTGTCTGCCGACCTCGCCGAGCACATCAAATCCAGGGTCGAGCCTTTGAGCGAAGCCAGCGGCTTTGCCGGACGTGTCATCGTGCTCGTCGAGCAGGCGCTCACCGGTCCGGCCTGCCGGGTGGAATGGGCGGACGGCGGAATTGAGCGCGATCTCACAAATACATTCGCAGAAATAGAAGACCACATGTCGCGCTGGCGCGCGTCATCAACAGGTGAAGAGAACTGACGATGACCCAATCAACTGAAGTCACCCTGCCCGACTTGCAGACCGCACCCTCCGCAATGCAAGACGCCGCTCCGGAGCCCGGAGTCAAACGCTCCGCAGCCGACCTTGAAGCCGTGTTCGACGTCAACGTCAACGTCTCGGCGATTCTGGGAAAGTCAAAAATGGAAGTCAGCCAGTTATTGAAACTGGCCAAGGGATCGGTCGTCGAACTTGATCGAAAAATTGGCGAAGCAATCGATATCTTCGTCAACGACCGCCTCGTCGCGCGCGGTGAAGTCGTGCTTGTCGATGATCGTCTCGGCATCACGATGACTGAAATTGTCAAAGGCGACCGGTCGTAACAAGCCCAAACAAAAGAGACAGCCATGCGTCTTCTCATAGTCGGACAACTCAACGGCCAAATCGGCACCGCGACCAAGATCGCGATTTCCAAAGGCGCTAAAGTCGCTCATTGCACAACTATCGACCAGGCGCTGGCGGAACTGCGCGATGGCCGCGGCGCCGATCTTCTCATGGTCGATGTGGCCTTGCCGATTGCACGCCTGTCTGAACAATTGCGCTCCGAGCGCATTCATGTCCCCATCGTCGCCTGCGGGATCAGCTCAGATGCCAACGCGGCTGTCGACGCCATCAAGGGTGGCGCAAAAGAATACATTCCCCTGCCCCCCAACGCCGAACTGATCGCGGCTGTCCTCGCGGCCGTCACCGATGACGGCCACCAGCTCATTTTCGAAGACAAAGCGATGGAGAGCGTCATCGCCTTGGCGGAGCAAGTGGCCCCCAGCGATGCCTCAATCCTAATCACCGGCGAATCCGGCACGGGTAAAGAAGTGCTGGCGCGCCACGTTCACCGCAAATCCAATCGTGCCGACAAGCAGTTCATCTCAATCAACTGCGCAGCAATCCCCGACAACCTGCTTGAGTCCGAACTTTTCGGGCACGAGAAAGGGGCGTTCACCGGTGCCATCGCCAAGCGCATTGGTAAATTCGAAGAAGCCGACGGCGGCACCCTTCTGCTCGACGAAATCTCCGAGATGGATGTCCGCCTTCAAGCCAAACTCTTGCGGGCGCTCCAAGAACGCGTGATCGACCGTGTCGGTGGTAACAAGCCCGTCAAAGTCAACATCCGCGTCATCGCCACCTCGAACAGAGACCTGCAGCAAGCCGTACAAGACGGCACCTTCCGCGAAGACTTGCTCTATCGCTTGAATGTAGTGAACCTGAAAATCCCGCCACTGCGCGAACGCCCGGCCGATATCCTGGCCTTGGCCCAGCACTTCGCGCGCAAATATGCCGGCTCCAACGGGGTTGAAGCTCGCTTGCTTTCTGGCGCCGCCAAACACACGCTGACAACGCACAAGTGGCGCGGCAACGTGCGCGAACTTGAAAATACCATTCATCGCGCGGTGTTGCTGGCCCAGGGACCGGAAATTTCGGAAAGCGCCATCCGCCTGCCCGACGGGTCCAAAGTTGGCGACGCCATTGCAATCACATCGCCGGTTCTCATTGCCCGCGCGGCTCAGGCCGCCGAAGCAGTCAATCGCGAAATGGTCGGCCGGACGGTCGCCGATGTCGAACGCGATCTTATTCTGCAAACGCTGGACCACTGCCTGGGCAATCGCACGCATGCCGCCAACATCCTTGGCATCTCAATCCGCACCTTGCGTAACAAGCTGAAGCAATACACCGATGAAGGAGTCCGCGTGCCTCTCCCTGGCGGCGAAGTGCGCGTAGCTTAAGTCAACGCAACAAGGGCTCATCATGGCTGACGCACAAGCAAGCTATAGTACAACCGGCGGCGCCGGCGTCTTCAATGTCAGCGTTGACATGCTCATGCGCGGCGACTTGTCGCTCGCGCTCGGCATCATGGCGATCATTGCGGTGCTGCTGTTTCCCATACCCACGTTTCTGCTCGATGTGGCTTTGGGCCTGTCGATCATGCTGGGAATTCTGATTTTGATGACGGCGCTCTTCATCGAGCGCCCCCTGCAGCTCTCGACTTTTCCAACCATCCTGTTGATCTCGACCATTTTGCGCTTCTCGCTCAATTTGGCCTCAACCAAACTGATCCTGGGCCACGGACACGAGGGAACCGGCGCCGCTGGTCACGTGATTGAGGCCTTCGGCAATTTCTTGATGCAGGGCAATTTCATCATCGGCGCGATCGTCTTCGCCATTCTGGTCATCGTCAATTTCGTCGTCATCACCAAGGGTTCAAGCCGCATCGCCGAAGTGTCCGCCCGCTTCACCTTGGACGCGATGCCGGGCAAGCAAATGGCAATCGATGCCGATTTGTCGTCAGGCTTGATCACCGAGAAGGAAGCCCGCGAGCGCCGCAAGCGTGTGGAGGACGAAGCCACGTTCTACGGCTCCATGGACGGTGCCTCCAAGTTCGTGCGCGGCGACGCAGTCGCGGGCATTCTCATCACTTTCATCAATATCATCGGCGGCATCATTATCGGCGTCGGCCAGCATGGCATGAGCTTCGCCGATGCCGGGCACGCTTATACGTTGCTCACCATCGGCGACGGCCTGGTCACGCAACTTCCAGCCATTCTCGTTTCGATCGCCGCAGGCCTCATGGTCTCCAAAGCCGGCATTGACGGCTCGGCCGACAAGGCTTTGATCGCCCAGCTGTCTGACTTCCCGCAAGCCTTGGGCATGTCGTCTTTCGTGATGTTCGGTATGTCGGCCTTGCCCGGTGTGCCGCATTTGACATTTCTCTTGCTGGCCGCGGGCACTGGCTTGTTGGCGTATTATGCAGGTCAACGAAAAGAAGCCACACGCGACGCCGCAGCCGCCGCTGTCACCGACGCCCAAAAGCCGAAGCCACAATCGGAAGAACCAATTTCAACCGCTTTGGCCATCGATCACCTGAAAGTCGAGCTCGGCTACAGCCTCTTGCCCCTCATCAACGACGCAAAGGGCCTTCGCATCACCGATCAGATCAAATCACTGCGCCGCCAGTTGGCAGGCGAGATGGGTTTCGTCATGCCCTCGGTGCGCATCGTCGACAACATGCAGATCGGCAGCTACGAGTATGCCATTCGCGTCAAGGAACTTCCCGCGGGCAAAGGCGAGCTACAGCCGGGCCAATTGCTGGTCATGGATCCGCGCGGCGGTCATATCGACCTGCCCGGCAAGCCCACCCGTGAACCCGCATTCGGCCTGCCGGCCGCCTGGATCGAAGAACGGTTGCGCGACGAAGCTACGTTCCGTGGCTACACCGTCGTCGATGCGGCGACCGTGCTGACGACACATCTGACCGAGATCCTGAAGGACAACATGGCGGAGTTGCTGTCCTACGCCGAAACCAAGAAACTGCTCGACGATCTCCCCGTTGAACACAAAAAGCTCGTCGAAGATCTGATACCTTCGCAAATCACGATTACCGGCGTCCAGCGCGTGCTGCAGTCGCTACTGGGCGAGCGTGTGTCAATTCGCGATTTGCCAACCATTCTGGAGGGCATTGCCGAGGCCGTCTCGCGCACCTCGACAACGATGCAAATCACCGAACATGTGCGCTCGCGTCTGGCGCGCCAGATTTGCGCTGCCAACACTTCGACCTCTGGTTATTTGCCGCTGATTGCCCTGTCTCCGGTGTGGGAGCACGCCTTTGCCGAATCCCTCGTCGGTGGCGGCGAAGACAAGCAATTGGCCATGGCACCCTCGAAGTTGCAGGAATTTATTCAAGGCGTCCGCGCCCGCTTCGACAGCGCCGCCAACGATGCGGAAATGCCCGTGCTGCTCACCTCGCCAATTATTCGTCCGTATGTACGGTCAATCGTCGAACGCTTTCGGCCTCAAACCTTCGTCATGTCGCAGAACGAGATCCATCCGGTAGCCCGGCTTCGCACGCTCGGCCAAGTCTGACAGGATTTGCAGCCCAAATTGCAGCGCCAACTCGGTTAAAACACACCGTCAAAAGCCAACATGGCGTGCTGCGTCATCCAGCGCAGAAGCGAAAAGCAATAATCTGCAGGGAAATCAGCCAACTTCCTTGCAGGGTGCAGCCCTGACCGTTGCAATCAAGTCACTACGGTTGATGCAACGCTAAAACTCGCTCCCCGCGCGCATGAGTTTCGGTTAAGCTGAAACCTCACGGCTCTCGGGGGAGAAAATAACGCCATGGATATTATGACAGGATTGACTGGCATTTTGAATGAAATGTGGGGAATCGTAATGAAGGTGTTTGGCGGTGCCGACACGGTGTCTTTGGTAATCATGCTTGTGGTCGTCGTGGCGTCTGGCATGGTTTTGGGGCGAATGGGCAGACTGATTCAGGTCACGTTCTGGTCGTTGGTGGTATTCGGATTGTTGGGCTTGGCCTACTCGCTCACCAGGGGCGCAGATCCCGCATCATTGCCGTCTACCGCATGGGCAAATCTAAGACTCATGACCGTGAGTGACTTAACCGTCTACTTTTTGGCCTTTGCTATTGTGATCGCCATCGTGCACACAATTCGCAACACGGTTGGTTCTGGCGGCGGCGGTGGCGGACACGGCGGGCATCACTAAATAATGAGGAAATTGGCGGATTGCGTCCTCACGGGCGCGGTCTGCCGGTGCACTTCTATAGAGACACGCAACCCAAGATTTTGTATACTGGCTTGGGTTTAGTGGGGCGTTTCGGGGTGGTGGGCTCGCCACCAAGAGGTTGGGGACGTAAGAAAAGTGGAAAAAGAATTCATTGCCCTCGTGGAGCACGTGTTCACCCTGCAATGGGCAACTTGGGCCATTCCTGTGAGTTTATTGTTGTCGCTGTTTGTCAGGCGCATCATTCCTGGGATTCTGATCGCATTGCTGGCCGTCGCGCTGCATCATGTGGGGCCCGTGGCTCTGCCTGCGCTTCTAGGTGGCGAAGGCATTGCTGTTGTCATCAAGGACCTCGAAGCGGTCATTCCGAAGCTTGAGCCTGTCTCGCTATTGGCAGAATACCTGGCTTACGCATATCTGATTGTCGTCTTCAGCCTGACGCGCCACGATATGTTTCGCCCCGGTGTTCACGAGTAACACTCACTCGTCGCCGCGCACGCTGTCGTAGGACCAACCGCCTGCGCCTAGACCCACGAGCATCAATAGCCCGCCAGCGATTGCCATGTTTTTCGCAAACAGCTGCATTTCCACGCGTGCGAGCTCGGCGTCCCCGATTGCCCAGAAATCATGCATCACAAAGCTGACGACCAGCGTGAACATAAAAAGCGCCAGCGCCATCAATCGCGCCCGAAAACCGATGATCAGTGCGATCCCCGCCCCTATCTCGACCACGATGGCCAGCGCCAAAGACGGCCCGATCATACTCATGCCATGCTGAGCCATGGACAGGGCGGAAGCATTCCAGTGTTGCAGTTTCTCAAAACCCGCCAAAATAAATATGGCGGCGATCATGACGCGGCCAACCAACGGTGCAATGTTTTCGCCAAATGACATGGGATTGACCTTCTTGACGACGCTAAACCCTGTTTCAAATTCCGCTGGAATCTGGCAGCCACGAGTTTACCCTACCCCAGACGCCGTCGGGACTAAAACTGCGGGCCGGGCATAAGGAAAAATGGCACAAGCAGACGAACAGCTGTGGATTTTGGGCGGCCTCGGGCTCGTGGCGCTGATCCTGGCCCTTATCGTGCGCCGCCTGATGCTTGGAAAGCCGGCACCCCTTCCCAAAGAAGGACCGCTGCGGCTGCTGGTGCGGCCGCTCAAAGAACTTCGCCCCGACCCCAACCATCTCTATCTGGGAACAACGATCTCCCGCGAGCTCAGTGCGCTGCTCAAAAAATTTGAACGCATGGAGCCTTCGCTGGGCGACGCCCTGTCCAGCCTTTCAATCGAAGGCACCGTACAAAAAACGGGTCCTCGCCTGGTGATGAACATCCGCCTGTTGAGCGGCCGCCACCCGATATGGACCGGCACCTACGACGGCGCCATGAACGACCTCGCCCACATGCAAAACGAAATCGCCAACCACGTCGCCCGCTCACTCAACGTCAAACCACGCAAATTGCCGGCAGCACCCGCGCCGGCCAGCGCTTAAGCGTAACTCGTCACTTCGGCGGCGCGTCTTCGAACTTCCAAACCGCTTGCTTGGCGTGTGTGGCGCCGTAAAGCGCAAAGATCACCAGTCCGATAATGAACCAAACGATCAACCGCTCCCACGTTCCGCCGGGCAGCTTCCACATCATATAACCGCACACCGCAATACCAACGAGCGGCACAAGGGGATAAAGCGGTGTTATGAACGGACGCTTCACTTTGGGCCGGGTGGTGCGAAGCACAATGACACCCAGACACACAAGAATGAAGGCGAGCAAAGTCCCGATCGAAACCAGTTCGCCCAACACCCCGATCGGAAATAACCCGCCAAACACGGCGGCCAAAACACAAACCAAGAGTGTGCCATTCATTGGTGTGCTGAACCGTGGATCAATCTTCGAGAACACCGGTGGCAGAAATCCGTCTCGCGCCATCGAATAGAAAATCCGTGTCTGGCCGTACAATGAAACCAGAATGACGGTCGATAGCCCTGTGATTGCCCCAATATTGACCAGGGGTTCAAGCCAGAGCAGCTGCGGTTCCGCCTGAACAGCAACTGAAACCGGGTTTGCGACGCCAAGTGTCGAATAATGGGCAAGCCCTGTCATCGTCACGGCCATGAGGATGTAAAGCACCGTACAAATCGCAAGCGAGCCCAGAATGCCTATCGGCAAGTCACGCTGTGGATTGCGTGCTTCCTGTGCCGCCACCGACACCGTATCAAACCCGATATAGGCAAAAAAGATAATACCCGAGGCGACGAAAATGCCATCCCAGCCAAATTTTCCGGGTCCCATACTTTCAGGAATAAACGGATCGAGGTTGGCGGCCTTGATTAATGGCAGTCCGAACAAAATGACCAGAAATACAATTGCGACTTTGAGCAATACCATCAGTCCGTTGACAGTCGCCGAAGCTCGGATGCCGATCACCAACAGCGCCGACAAGAAAACGATAATGCCCACAGCCGGAAGATTGATGATCGCTCCTGTCAGCGTAATGTCCGTAAATCCGCCGCTGCTTGCAAACGGAGCTTCGGATAGAGCCGAAGGCAGGATAACGCCCATATTGGCCATAAAGCCCTTGAAATAGCTCGACCAGCCCACGGATACAGTGCTCGCCGCCATCGCGTATTCAAGCACAAGGTCCCACCCGATTATCCAGGCGGCAAATCGGCCGAACGCCACATAAGCGTAAGTGTAGGCACTGCCGGAAAAAGGTATCATCGCCGCAAGTTCTGCGTAGCAAAGCCCCGCCGCCACGCACCCGACGCTGGCAATCAAAAAAGAAATAACGATTGCAGGACCTGCATGTTCAGCGGCCGCGGTCCCGGTAATGACAAAAATCCCCGCGCCAATGATGGCACCGATTCCAAGTGCAACCAGCTGGAACGGCCCAAGCGTCCGCTTGAGCTCCCCAGGGTGCCCAGCCACAACGTCTACGACGGACTTGTGATCGTCTGCGGCCATGTCGTCTCTCTCCCACAATCTGAGTTTTTGCAACTACCCGCCGCACCGCGCCGGTGGCGAAGCCTTGCCCCCCACTCTGCCACGGCCGCGGCCACGGCGACAGTCATCGTCAACAGCGAAATGAGGGCTTGACACCTCAGAACAAATAGTGAACAACGCGTTGAAACCAGGAGAGACCCCAATGTTATTCGCCAAACGTAACGCCGCCAGCCCCGCCAAAGTCCTGCGCCTCATCCGCTCGCAAGAGTGGCGGCAATCCGAGACGCTACGTGTCACCCAACGGCCACGTTGGGATGCCACCCCCGGCGCACAGCGCCTGGTCATCCGCCGCCAAACCATCGGCGAACTCGCCCTCACCCCCATGCGCTGGGGCTTGGCCGCTGATCGCCCGGCCGGAGAACCGCGTCTGCGGCCACTGAACACCATTCGCGTCGAAGCTCTGGCTGAACAATGGGAATGGCGCCGGCTGCTGAACAGCCAACGCTGCCTTGTGCCTGTCGATCAATTTTACGAATGGAAGCGGATTGAAAACGTCAAAACCCGGGAATTTGCTTTCAAACTCAAATCAGGCCGGCCGATGATGATCGCGGCCCTGTGGAACCGCGCGCAATCGGGCGTCGACAGCTTTGCCTATATCTCGTGTGCGGCCAACAACCTGGTCTCTCTCATCCACGACCGTATGCCGGCAATTTTGGACGAAACTTCGATCGCCACCTGGTTCAACCCTGACGCCTCGCTTGAATCATTGCTGTCACTGTTGAAGCCCCTGCGCCAGTCAGACCTCGAGGCCCATCCGGTTTCGCAATCTAATTCAACCACCCGGACAAGCCAGCCATCCCTATTCGACCGGCGTGCGGCTTGAGCTGAACATTGGTCCATTGCCTTTAGTACCATATGATGGTATTTAATGGTAGAAGGAGAGCCGCAATGTCCAGAAACACATCTGTCACTCTCGGCGACCATTTCGCCGAGTTCATTGATAAGCAAGTAGAAGCCGGTCGCTTCGGCTCCGCCAGTGAAGTGGTGCGGGCGGGACTTCGATTATTGGAAGAACACGAGACCAAGGTGCAGGCCCTTCGGGCCGCCCTTGTTGCCGGCGAGGAAAGTGGACCCTCGACAAGTTTTGACTTCGTCGAATTCATCTCGCGAAAACGCACGACCGCCGAATGAATACATTCTATCGCCTGCAGCACAGGCCGACCTCGACCAGATTTGGGACTATACTGCCGATAGATGGTCCCTGGCGCAGGCTGAAAAATATGTGCGCGAAATTCAAGCCGCTTGCGAGGCTGCGGCAACGAGCCTCCGGCCCGGTCAAGCGATCGACGACATACGTTCGGGTTATCGGAAGCTTGCCGTTGGGTCGCACTTTCTATTCTTTAAGAAGACGGATCACGGCGTAATCGACATCATTCGCATTTTGCATAAGCGAATGGACATTCGTTCCCATCTCTAGCGCCCGGAATTATATCTGGGAGACACGGTGCAACGCCGCAAGAACTTCACGCGAAGGCGCGAAGCAGAATTAAAGGAGCAGGAGACAGGGCGCAGACGAGTGAGCCCATGGAAGGATTAGCCTGGCGCGCGCCTGACTTCTTCTTCGCGCCTTCGCGTGAAATTCTTTTTTTCCTGTGTTCCCGTGTCACTTAACTCTGATGTTAGGTGCTAAATCGGCGTAATTCAGATTTTCTTGCGATCATAGCCCCTTGCCCGCGAGGGCAAATCCAGATCAACGCCTTGCTTGCTCTCGAACAGGCGCCGCGACAGGGACCACAAATCACCGCCGCTGATGCCACCAACAGTGCGCCACAGAATGATCCGGGCTTCTTCGTCCATGAAGTGGCCCTGCTGGGCGGCCCGCACGCGCAGCCGTTCCTTCAGTTAGTCATCGATGTTGCGGATGGTTAGGCTGGCCACGGACTTACTCCGGAATAGACCATCATCCCAATCCCAATTCATGCATTGATTGCAATGACATCGTCGCTACCCGCAACCGTCGCGAGTGCACAATGCTCCAAAACAGCCCGGAAAATCCTCAAGCCTTGCGCACGTGCCGGCTCATGGCAATCTCGTCAAGCTCGGCTTGGACTTTCCGCGCATACTCGACCCGGTCGCGTTGCGCATCTGTATCGGCAATGATCTCGTACTTCTTGAGTTCGCGATAGGCGTTCTGCAGCTCTTCCGTCACGGTTGCCGCCTGCTTCTCGACCTCGTCGACCGAGCGCTGGATATTTTCGCGCCGCGCAATGACCGAGCGTGCAAATGTCGGATAGGCAAGCCGCCCCAGATCGCTCTGCAGTGAGCGCCGCTGTTCGTCCTTCACCATCGTTTCCAGGTCCGCCATTTTCTTGGTCAGATCCGCACGCATGTCATCAAGCGACTTCAGACGCTTGCGGATTTCATCGACACGAAAACGATTGAGTCTGATCAGTGCTTCACGCGATTTCATTGTGACCCCCTACCTTCTTTTGTTTTAATTTCCACCACTCAAAATTGAGGCGAGTTGCTGATACCCAGCGCCAAGCTCACCGCGTTCGTCCTTGCCTTGACCAAGAAACGCTTCAAGCCTGGGATAAAGTTTAATTGCGCTATCGACCTCAGGGTCAGAGCCGGCGCGGTAAGCACCCAGGCGGATCAGTTCACCCATATTGTCGTAGACCGCGAGCACCCGCCGCGCTTTATTGACCAGCGCCTGCTCGTCCGGGGCGTTGCAACCCGGCATGGTTCGCGACAGCGACCGCAAGACATTCACAGCCGGAAAACGCCCACGCTCGGCGATCGCGCGATCAAGCACCACATGCCCATCCAGAATGCCGCGCACCGCGTCTGCGACCGGCTCATTATGATCGTCGCCCTCAACAAGCACCGTAAACAGGCCAGTGATCGAACCCGATCCCTGCACTCCAGGCCCCGCCCGCTCGAGCAAACGCGGCAACTCCGCAAACACGGAAGGCGTATAACCCTTCGACGCCGGAGGTTCGCCGCTGGCTAGCCCAATCTCGCGTTGTGCCATCGCAAAGCGTGTGACGGAATCCATCAAACACAGCACCTGCAAACCCTGGTCGCGGAAATACTCCGCCGTCGTCATCGTCAACTGGGCCGACTGGCGGCGCATCAATGCGCTTTCGTCCGAGGTCGCAACAATCACCACACTGCGGGCCAGGCCTTCGGGGCCCAGATCGTCTTCGATGAACTCTTGCACTTCGCGGCCGCGTTCCCCGACCAGGCCGATGACAATCACATCCGCCGACGTGTAACGCGCGATCATCGACAGCAGCACCGACTTGCCCACGCCCGACCCTGCAAAAATGCCAAGCCGTTGCCCGCGGCACACTGTTGTAAACGTGTTGAGCGCCTTCACACCCAGATCAATCTTGGCACCGACGCGCGAGCGCATATGTGCGGGCGGCGGCGAATTTCTCAACCGGTAGCTCCTGAGCCCCCGCGCCAGTGCCCCCTGCCCGTCAATGGGATCACCTAAGGCATTTATCACGCGGCCCAGCCACGCTGGGCTTGGCAACACTTCGCCGGAATGAGCTTGCACAAACGCCTTGCAGCCCATCCGCACGCCATCCAACTCCCCGAACGGCATCGTCAACGCCCGACCATTGCGGAACCCCACAACCTCGGCAGCGACGTGGCGCTCGTTTGGCGCTTCGATCAAAAGCCGCGTCCCGATTCCCATCGGATCCATCGTGCCTGCGATCTCAACCAACAGCCCATTCACGCCCGTCACCCGTCCATAGGAACGGGAGCGTTGCGTTTCATCGACTGCAGAGATCAGAGCGCGCATGAGTTAGTCCGTCTAAACTACGGACAAGTATGGCTTCATTCGGCTTAAGGTTGCCCTAAGGTGTCACTGATGCGCGAAAGCGTCATCAATTCGATAAATTGCATCGATAGCGTTTACGTTTCTCTCTTCACGATTAAGGTTTGTTAAGTATTACCAATTAGATTCGTTGGTGAATAAACCAACAAAGAGCACCGGTTATATCCGGGCTGCGAGGGGAGAGTTAAAGCATGCGAGTTCTCTTGATCGAGGACGATAGCGCCATGGCGCAGAGCATCGAACTGATGCTCAAGTCCGAAGGATTTAATGTCTACACCACAGATCTTGGCGAAGAAGGTGTCGACCTGGGTAAGCTCTACGACTACGACATCATTATTCTCGATCTTCAATTGCCCGACATGTCCGGGTTCGACGTCTTGAAGCAGTTGCGCGTCAACAAAATCGCAACCCCAATTCTCATTCTCTCGGGCTCCACCCAGATTGAAAACAAGGTCAAGGGTCTGGGCTTCGGCGCCGACGACTACATGACCAAGCCTTTCCACAAAGACGAGCTGATCGCGCGCGTTCACGCCGTTGTCCGCCGCTCGAAGGGTCATTCGCAATCGGTCATCCAGACCGGCAGGCTAACCGTCAATCTCGACACCAAAACCGTCGAAGTCGACGGCCAGCGCGTTCATCTGACCGGCAAAGAATATCAGATGCTGGAATTGCTTTCGTTGCGTAAGGGCACGACGCTCACCAAGGAAATGTTCCTGAACCACCTCTACGGTGGCATGGACGAGCCGGAACTCAAGATCATCGACGTCTTTATCTGCAAGCTGCGCAAGAAGTTACAGGCCGCTGCAGGCCAGCACTACATCGAAACCGTCTGGGGCCGTGGCTATGTGCTGCGCGATCCGATGGAAGGCAAAGCCGCTTAAAGTTTCAAGACCGGGGGGTCTGACGGAGGGCGTTGCTGGAAACAGCAGCGCCCTTCGCGTTTCAAGCCCCCACCGCTTTTGACATCGGGCTCGCAGCCGTCATGGCGCCCGCTTTCAAACTAACCCCGCGCGCCGACTCATGGGGAGCAAATGAGCTGCTGAGGCCCACCACCGACTCGGCAGCACCCAGCAACAGATACCCATCGTCCGGCAGCAACTTCGCCATACGGTCCAACACGCCGCGCTTGGTTGCTGCATCGAAATAGATCAAGACGTTGCGGCAGAAAATGACATCAAACACGCCGAACCCGGAATACCCATCCAGCAGATTGGCGACCTTGTAGTGCACCATGGAACGAATGTCGTCCTTGAGGCGGAACTGTTCACCCTCTTTGATGAAGTACTTGACCAGCAACTGCACCGGCAATCCGCGCTGCACTTCAAATTGCGAATACAGCCCCGCCTTCGCACGCTCCAAAACCTCGCTCGAAAGGTCGGTGCCGAAAATTTCAACTTTCCACTCTTTCAGCTGCAACCAACGCTCTTTGATCAACATCGCCAGCGAGTAGGGTTCTTGCCCTGTCGACGCAGCCGCACACCAGATGCGCAAACGCTTTTGTCCGGCCCGGGACTGAAGCAGCTTGGGCAGCATCAGTTTTTCAAAATGATCGAAGGGCGTCTTGTCGCGAAAGAAGAACGACTCGTTCGTCGTCATCGCTTCCGTGACATCGCGCGCCACACGCTCGTCGCCCTCCCGCAACTTCAGAACCACCGCCTCGAAATTCGCCAACCCATGCCGGCGGACAAGCGGCGCAATCCGGCTTTCGATGAGATAGGCCTTCTCCGGCGTCAGCACGAGACCGGACCGGCGCTTGAGCATTTGAGCCATGAAATCGAAATCAGCCGGTGTCATTGCGGTTTCAGCCCCAAATATTTGCGTATTTCGGGCCCCACTGAGGTCAACGGCAAAACCGCCGACGCGAGTCCCGCCTGCGCCACAGCCGCGGGCATCCCCCAACCACACTCGTCGCCTCGTCCTGCACCAGAACCGTGCCGCTACCATCGGCAATCGCGCGCGCCCCATCGCGCCCATCCGCGCCCATGCCGGTCAACACCACCGCAAGCACCGACGTCCCGTAAGCCGCCGCCATGCTGCAAAACATCGGGTCAACCGACGGGCGGCAAAAATTCACCGGCGCCGACTGAGACAGCTCGATCGGACCGCTCTTGCCCTTGATGGTCATGTGAAAGTCACCCGGCGCCACATAAATGCATCCAGGCTCAAGCTTCATGCCATTTGCACCTTCAACACAGCGCAGGCCCGAGTTCTTCGCCATGGACTCGGTCAGAATAGCCGTAAATGTCGCCGGCATATGTTGTGTGATCAGCACCGGTACATTCAGTTGCGGCGCGATCGCGCTTACCACCTGGGCCAAAGCCTGCGGCCCGCCGGTCGATGACCCGATCACCAGAATTAGCGGCCTGATCGGCGAGGCTTTGCGCAATGTAAACACACCACCTTTGGCGGTAGCGCCAACACCTTGATTTGACACTTTTCCTGAGGCCGCTGGCTTGCGTCCGATAGCCACGATGCGAGACATCAACTCACGGCGAAACTCTTCCACCGCGGCGCCGCCACCCAAAGACGTGGGCTTTGGCACATAGTCGGTCGCCCCAAGCGAGAGCGCGGTCAGCGAAATCTGTGCGTTCCGGCGCGTCAGTGTTGATGCCATGATGATTTTCGCGCCCGGACGCGCTTTCAGCAAAAGCGGCAGCGCCGTAATGCCGTCCATGATGGGCATTTCAATATCAAGCACGATAACATCGGGCTTTGCAGTTCTGGCCCGCTCGATCGCATCCTGCCCATTCACCGCCGAGGCGGCGATGACTAAATCCTTGTCGGCATCAACCCACCGCGAGACGATTCCACGAATAACCGCTGAATCATCGGCCACCATCACCCGGATCGGCGTCCTCGACTATTCAGATGCATTCGCATTCGTTGCCACAACGCCGCTCACAACCAAATATATCCCTTAGCTCAAACCAACTTCGGCCAATTTCGACTCGATGATCTCGCGATCAAATGGCTTCATGATGTACTCGTTGGCGCCAGCTTCCATCGCTTGCGTGATAAAAGAGAATTCGCTCTCGGTCGTGCAAAACAGCACGACCGGCCTGTCGCCGCCCTGCTCTTTGCGCAACGCACGAAGAAATTCGATGCCGTTCATGTTCGGCATGTTCCAATCGAGTAAAATGGCGTCGGGCATCTGGGCCCGGCATGAGTCGAGGGCAATCACGCCATCCTCGGCTTCGCTAATCTCGAATTGCAACACTTCGAGAATCCGGCGCGCCACCTTGCGCACCACACGGCTGTCATCGACAACAAGAAACTGCTTCATCGGACAAGACTTTCCCCTCAACCAGGTAACGAAACTACCCGGTAAAGCGTAAAGACGCCTTAAACAATTCTGACTTTGGCTGCAATGAGCGGCGCCTTCCGCTCAAACTATGAACAGGAATTATTTCTTATAAACAAAACCCTTAATCCTAAGCGGCTGCTTTGCGCGAAAAATCCAGAAGCACGCCGACATCCAAAAGCACCAGTAACCCGGTCTCAAGCCTGAACACCCCTTTTGAAACCGTGCGCCAATGCGGGTCGAGATTGACGGGGGTAGGCTCATGTGCCTCGGGCTGAAACCGCAACACCTCTCCCGCGCGGTCGAACAGCAAGCCATAATGGTCGCCATCCTTCTCGACACCCACCGCCATGAAGTCGCGTTCCTCCGGTCCCCTAACGATCCCAAGCCGGCGCCTGCAGTCGATCATCGTCACGATCCGGCCCCGCAGATTGAGCACACCGGCAATATCGGGGTGAGACAACGGAACGCTGGTCAAACGTTCCGGCCTGAAAATATCGTTCACCAGACCGATCGGAATGCCGAAAAGCTGCGGTCCGATCGCAACAGTTACAAATTCATTGCTGTTGTTACTGGTTCTGCTCATGCTGCGCGCTCCTGCGAACTGATGATCCCGCGAACGGCCTCAAGCAATCCCTCCCTGTCGAACTTTCGTGCCAGCACGTCGAAGGTTCCCAGTTCGTCGCTATCCGTGTCGGCAGCCATACCGATGACGGGTGTCGAACCCCACTGTGAGTCCTGTATAATCGCCGACGCAAATTTTCGCCCGCCCATACCCGGCATATCAATGTCGCTGAGGATAAGGTTGAAGGACTTTCCCTCTTCCCTGAACTTCAACGCCAGTTCCGCCGTCGCCGCCTCGGTGACGTCATAGCCGGCTGACATCAGCAGCGGCGCAACCATAGTCCGGAAAAACGGACTGTCATCGACGAGCAGAATGTGCCGCCGCTGAGCCTGCGCTACGCGTTTAGTGAACCAGGTCTGGAACACATCACCCACATGATGCGAGATATCGATAACTTCGGTCGCCTTGTCGCGAACGACGGCGGTTCCAATCACGCCTGACCCGGAGGCCGTGAGTTCGAATCTCAAGTTCGCATCGACAATGTCGAGAATCTCGTCCACAGCAACGCCAACCGTTTGCTCGCCTTCGCTGAAGACCAGAACCGGCTGACCGCCTTCCTCGCGCAACGCCCCTGAAAGCGATGTGATGATCGGCATCAAAGCCCCGCGATACTGCAACACACACCGCCCGTCCGAACGCTCGAATTTTGTCGCATCGGATACTTCGAGCCGCGTGACTGCCCCAAGCAGGACCGCCTTGGGCTCCGGCGAACCGGCGCGAAACAACAGCATCGCCTGCTTCTGCTCGCGGTCGGCCACAACCAGACCCGCGGCATTTGCCGCCGCCGCCCGCGTTGCCACTTCGCCCGACACCGCGCTGGCAACGCCGTTCGGATCAAGGATCATGATAACACTGCCGTCACCCAGGATCGTGTTGCCTGAGAACAGCGGGATTTCCTTGAGGATCGAACACACCGGCTTCACAACGATTTCGCCGGTGTCGAACACCGTATCGACGACTATCCCAAAGGTCTGCCCGCCCGCTTGCGCCACGACGATATAGGCCTCGGGCGCCTCAGTGCGTTCGATTGGTGGCAAACTCAAGACTTCCGACAGCCTGACCAAAGGCAATAACCTGTCCCGCAATCTCAAAACGCTTGTGGTATTGATACGCTCGATCTTCGTGTCGGTCCCTTCGGCTGCCCGCACCAATTCCATGACGCAAATCTGCGGAATGGCAAAGCGCATACTGTGCACCCCGACGATCAGGGCCGAGACGATCGCCATTGTAAGGGGTATCTTGATCGTAAAGGTTGTGCCGTGACCTTCTTTGGACTTCAAGTCGATCGAACCGCCGATCAGCTCAATGTTGGAGCGCACCACGTCCATGCCGACACCGCGGCCGGAAACATTCGTCACCTTCTGTGCTGTCGACAGGCCGGCGTGAAAGATGAAACGGTTGATTTGCGCATCGCTCATGCGCGCGAGTTCCGATTCAGTGACGATGCCGTTCGCCAGCGCCTTGGCCCTGATTTTGTCGATCGCCAATCCTATGCCGTCATCGGCAATTTCGACGATGATGTGCCCGCCTTCATGGAGGGCACGCAGATTGATAACGCCCGTATCGGACTTGCCCGTGGCTTTGCGCTCTGCCGGTGTTTCAAGCCCATGATCGGCCGAATTGCGGATCATATGCGTCAGCGGGTCTTTGATAAGCTCCAGCACCTGACGGTCGAGCTCGGTGTCGGCACCACACATCTGCAATTCGATCTTTTTGCCAAGTTCATTGGCAAGATCTCGCACGATACGCGGCAACTTCGACCAGGCATTG
Organism: Alphaproteobacteria bacterium; assembly: GCA_034440175.1. Taxonomy (GTDB): domain Bacteria; phylum Pseudomonadota; class Alphaproteobacteria; order Micropepsales; family Micropepsaceae; genus SZUA-430. Next base: position 11,970 of record JAWXBO010000128.1, on the reverse strand, counting down.
CCGATTGGCTGCATGCGCGTTTTCATGACGCTGCCTTGAAGTTCGGCCGTAACATTCGACAAGCACTGCAGCGGCACTTTGAATTCGCTGTCGTTGGAATGCCTGACCATTTCAAGCAACTGGTTGCGTGTCAGAACCAACTCGCTGACCATCACGATCAGTTGTTCGATCACATCGACATTGACACGGATGGACTGATTGGCCAGCGACGCTTCGGGGGCTTTGGCGCCAGCCGGTGCCGGGTTTTTGTCGGACGCAACCTCTTTGACCGGTGCAGGTGCTGCTTCAACCGGCTCCGCCTTCACGCCGGACTCTGCTTGAGACGCAGCCGCACTTTCAGCCGCTTCGGCGGCTTGCGCCCGGAGAAATTCCTGATGCTCGGCAACCGTTCCACCGGCATCTCCGCCACCGCTGGCGGCCATCTCTTCCAGCCGCGTGATCAGGCCACTGTCGTCGCCTTGCGGCTCCGCTTCGGTTTGCTCGATGCCGCTCATGATGGTCTTGATGCAGTCCATCGATTCCAGAATCAGCGTCACAGCATCCGGCGTCACCAGCAAGACGCCGTCGCGAAACTTGCCAAGCACATTCTCCGAGGCGTGCGCCACTTTCTCAAGCCGCGGCAGCCCAACAAAACCGCAAGTACCTTTGATCGTATGAACCAGGCGGAAGATTTTTTGCAAAACTTCCTTGTTGTTGGGATCGGCCTCAAGTTTCACCATCTCGCCGTCGACGATGGTCAAACTCTCACCGGATTCAGTCAAAAAATCGCGTAACAGGTCGTCCATACGTCACCCAAGAGCCGCAAGCAGAAGAGCTCTCTTCCCGATAACTCTGCGATTTGGGTTAACAACAAATTAGTGTCGCGTATGCCCGAAACTACACGGCCTTGCGTTCGAACCTTGCGTCGAAGCGAATCGTGTCATCGACTATGGAATACGAGATGTCGCCGTTAATTTTCTTTGCAAGCAGTGCCGTAATAAACGGTGCAATCGTCCGCCCGGTCAAATCCTCAGACGGGATTTGCATCGCCAGACCTTCCTTGATGTCTGGTGCCAAATTGGCCTTCAGCCCCTTGGCGGTGATAGCCACATGAAATATCGCCCGCGCTTGCTCGGCTTTCACCACCAGCGAACCGCCACGCGGAATGCAATCAGCCCCCAAGGCCGCCAAATTTAGAACCACCCGCACAATCTCTTTATCGACGGCGATCGCAGGCATCTGCCAATCCAGTCGCGCTTTGCCGGTTTTGAAAAACTCGCCGGCGACTTGGCCCACCTCGTAGAGGTCCACTTCAGCGCCCGCCGATCCCATAGCGCCAAAGGCAAGCCTGGCAAACAGCAGCCGCGCCTTCGCCTGGCCGACACTGTGCTCGATAAGACGCATGGCGTGGGCGCGCATGACCGGGTCTTGCTCGTCGGCAAGAATTTCCAAACCATTGGAAATCGCAGCGACCGGGCTGATCAGATCATGGCAAACGCGCGAAACCAAAAGCGCCGCTAAATCGAGCTCATGCATCTTGTCTTGACTTTTGTCTTGGCCGCCGGGATTGGTCATAGGGTCCACGGGCGAGGTTTGTTCGAGAGGACTTAGCATCAAGCTAACCAGACAGACGCCGCTTAAGAAACGTTTAAACCGGTGAATCCACAAAGAACATTCACAATCGCCACGCGGCGCGCCTTGCTGACGCACCTCGTCAATATCGCGCGCGAAGCCGGCAGCGTGATCATGCAGCATTACGCCACACACACCACCGCCCGCCAGAAAGCGGACAATTCGCCCGTCACAGCCGCCGACGAAGCAGCAGAGGAATTGATTCTTCGCCACCTGGGCGAACTGGAACCCTCGATACCCGTCATCGCCGAAGAGCGCACCGCCGCAGGCGCTCTGCCCAATATCAGCGCCGGGACGTTTTTTCTCGTCGACCCCCTGGATGGAACAAAAGAGTTCCTGAGCCACAACGGCGAATTCACCGTCAACATTGCCCTGATCGAAAACGGCCAACCCACAGCTGGTGTCGTATTTGCACCCGCCATTGACCGCATGTTCTGGGGCAGTGACAACGCGGCGTTTGAACAGACAATCGCCATCGGTCACATCGGTAAAATCGAAACACGCCCTGCCCCGGCCCAAGGCCTCGTTGCGATCGCCAGCCGCTCTCACCGTGACAGCTCAACCGAAGACTTTCTGGCGCGCTTTCAGATCGAACAAGTCGTGTCTGCCGGTTCGTCCCTGAAATTCTGTTTAATCGCTGCCGGTGAAGCCGACATCTACCCGCGCCTCGGACGAACAATGGAATGGGACACCGCGGCCGGCGACGCCATCCTGCGCGCCGCCGGTGGCCGCGTGACGCATCTCGACGGCACAACACCCATGACCTACGGCAACACAGCAGACGCTTTCGCCAACCCGCACTTCGTCGCCTGGGGGCGCTAACGCCGCTTCACCTGCAATAGCGTGCTTTCCGCAGCCACGATCTCGACCTGCGTTCCTACAGGATAGTCACCGTTGTCGACCGCCTGCGCGGACCAGCGCGTGTCGCCAACCGTCACCGCGCCCTGACCATTCTGAAAATCGACCGCCACAACAGCCATGCGCCCGACCATTTGATCAGTTCGCTGATTTAGTCCCGAGCCCGCATCCCGCACAGGCTTCGGCAAATAATAATGCGACACCGCCACCAGCACCGCCGACAACAGCGCAAAAATTCCGACTTCCAGCGTCAGCGCAAGATCGACCGCCAGCGTCAAAATACCGACCACAACTGCGGCAATCCCGGGCCACATCAGATACTGCGTCGGCATCACCATCTCGATACCAATCAACAGCGCCGCCAGCGCCAGCCAATGATACGGCCCAAAATCGAACAGCAACGCGTTCAAAATTTCCATCGCTTACTCCGCCTTAGATTTTCACCGCGTCACCGGCACCGAACCGCTCCCGCGCTGGCTGACCACCGCCGCATTTTTCTCACTGACAAGCTTGGCCAATTCGCCGATCCCTGCAATCGACCCCAAAAGCCCCGCCGTTTCCATCGGCACCACGACAAATTTCTGATTGGGCGCCATCGCCAGTTCCTTGAAGGCCTCGATATATTTCTGGCCCAGGAAATAGTTTATCGCCTGCACGTCGCCCTTGCCGATAGCATCGGACACCATCGCCGTCGCTTTGGCTTCGGCCTCCGCCGACCTCTCCCGCGCTTCGGCGTCACGATAAGCGGCCTCGCGCCGGCCCTCGGCCTCCAGGATCGCCGCCTGCTTGGAACCCTCGGCTCGCAAAATTGCGGCCTGCTTCTGACCGTCGGCCGTCAGCACTTCGGCGCGCCGTTCGCGCTCGGCCTTCATTTGCCGCGCCATCGACTCCGTAATGTCGGCCGGCGGCGACAGATCCTTGATCTCGATGCGTGTCGCCTTCACGCCCCAGGGCTGCGTCGCCGCATCGATCACGCGCAGCAATTTCACGTTGATCTCATCGCGCTTTGACAACACCTCGTCCAGATCCATCGAGCCGATTACAGTACGCACGTTCGTCAGCGCCAAATTTGCAATTGCCCGGTTCAAGTCCAGGACTTCATAAGCCGCGCGCGCCGCATCGACGACTTGAATAAACGCAATTGCGTCCGCCGTCACTTGCGCATTGTCTTTGGTGATGACTTCCTGGCTCGGGATGTCGAGCACCGTTTCCATCATCGAGATCTTGCGGCCAACCCGGTCAAAAAACGGATTGATGAATCCCAATCCCGGCTTCAATGTGCGCGTGTAGCGCCCGAACTGTTCGACCGTCCATTCATAACCCTGTGGAACGAATTTAATCGCCCGGAACACCAAAATGATTGCGGCACCCAGGAAAAATATGACAAAAGTTGAACCGAAATTCTCGAACATGCGAGGCCCCTCTCCAATAAGTGCTCGAGGCAGCGCCCGATCCGCCACGAATCAGCCGGAATCATAGCGAAGCTCACACTCAAACGCCCGGTTATGCACAACTAAGCGCTTCGCAAAACTCATATGGCCCATTAAAATCGTCCTTCAAGGGACTTGATAACAGGAGAAAACAATGACCGATACCAAACTGACCCGCCGCCAGGCACTCACCCAAACGGCCGGTGGCGCCCTCTCGCTTGCCGCCGCGATGACGCTGGTCAACGAAACCGCCAGCGCCGACGACACCTATTCCAAGAGCGAGATCGTCAATGAAGTTGCGGGCTTCTTCGGCGTCGCGGCAAAAACGGCTGCCAACATCGTCGAACATGTGTTCGCCGACCTCGGCCGCCCGAACGCCTACATCACCGGTGAGGAATTGTCGGGCGCCATCGGCATCGGTTTGCGCTATGGCAAGGGTTATATGCGTCGCAAGAAATACCGCAACCAGCTCGTCTATTGGCAGGGTCCGTCAGTCGGTTTTGATATTGGCGGCAACGCCTCGAAGTGCTTCACCCTTATCTATCAAATCCGCCGCCAGCGGGAAATCTATCAGCGTTTCCCCGGCGTCGAAGGCAGCGCCTATTTCATCGGCGGCCTCGGCGTGAACTACCAGCGCTCCGGCCGCATCTCTCTAGCCCCCATCCGCGCCGGCGTAGGCTTCCGCACCGGCGTCAACATCGGCTACCTCAGCTACACCGAAGACAGGGACATATTGCCGTTCTGAGCGCCCTCCCAGTTTACAAGATGCCGGCGCGGAAAAGCTTCTTCGCGTCGGCCCTATGCACGGCGCACCGGCTATAGGCCCAACCTGCGCTGGAGATTTTGACGGAAAACTTCGTTGACAAATGTCAACAGTCTTAGTAAGGCTTTCCCCGAGGGCTCGAAGTCGGCACCCGCGCAAAGGAATCGAGACTGCGATCCGGCACGCCGAGGCGAAGGGTTGGCGCTACAAGGACGCTGGCGATTCTGCGCATTGCTGGGGCAAATTGTTGTGCCCGGAAGCAACGCCTGCGGGCTGTCAAATGTCTGTGTGGTCGACGCCCAAAAGTGCCGGGACACACGCCAAACAGATTTTGCGAATGGTGAAGCGATGCCCTCATTGTTGAAAAAGCGTAGCCACGCTCAAACTGTGTTCGAGTTCTCGATGGTGGTAGAAGGAATAGACCGCCGTGCTTCGGATTTCGAAGATCGGCTTTACAAGGCTGGATGCAACGACGCGTTGATCGGCGTGGTGAAGGGGGTAGTGGTTCTCGACTTCTCCCGCGCAGCGAAATCGTTTCAGGACGCGCTCGCAACTGCGATGCGTGACGTACGCAGGGCGGGCGGCCGCATAGTGCGGATAGAGCCGGACTCATATGCAAGCCTTAGCGATATTGCAGAGCGCGCGGGCTTAACGCGTCAGGCGGTGTCGTTGTTTGTGCAAGGTAAGCGCGGACCGGGTGATTTTCCGCCACCTTCCATGCGCGTGACCACGGAGTCCCCGCTATGGGATTGGCTTTCGGTCGCACAGTGGCTTGAACGCCACGGCAAGCTCAACGGCAAAAACACCATCGCCCAGGCAGCAACAACGCGCGCGACCAACTTGGTGCTGCAAGGTGGACGTCAACGCGGCGCCGCTTGAGATCTGCGCGGAATGGATGATAATTCGTATTGCCGCATTCCAGAAATCATTCAATATTTCGGGCGCCAAGATCGGGAAAGAGGACGTCACGAACTTCTAACTCGACACGCTTAAGTTCCGCAATGCGCTTGACTCGAATTGCAGGGAACCATCCGGGGTCGCTCAAATGAATCTGGGCAATCCAACGAACATTTGACGAGCAATGCTTTGGTCCGATGCCGATCGAGATCTCGAAGTCGTTGCAGTCGATTGAAAATGCCCAAATATCGACTGATGATCCGAATACTTCACCGGCAGCGAAGCCACGCTCTTCCAAAAACCCGCGGAGCCTCTCGACAAGGTTTTTCAATTCGGATTCTTGAAGCTTGGACCCGTAAGCAACGGAGGCGAGGTCAAAACTAGCGAAGGCGTCAATCATGTGATCGTCACCTGTAATATGCCGCGGGTCGTAGCGCCTTCCTCACCACATCCCTCAAGCCCGCGCCTGGCGGCTAACCCAGGCGTAGCTGGCGACGATGAAGACGGCGAACAACACGGGGCCAATGACGTTCGCCATCGGCCCGAATTCGCCCCCAACCAGTGCCAGCGGCGTCGCGTTGTTGGCGGCAACAATCAGCCCCTCGTTGACGACACCCAGCAGACTTTCACCGACAATCAGCCCTGACGCCAGCAGCACGCCAAAGCGCGCCAGCATCGCCGCATCCGGTCTGCCGGCAATGTAAGCGTTGCAAAGCCAGCCAATCACAGCCCCCAGCACGACCGGCGACATCAAGATCACAGCCGCCGGAATCGACGAGGCAATGGTGATCCCGACCCGCAAACCAAGATAGGGGCATTGGCAGCCGTGAACACAACAACAATCAAAACCCGAGAAAGCAGGCACGAAGGGTAAGTTCGGATTCTCGCATGGCGGCTCCCGTTAGTTTCGTTGGAACGCCACGTCACTAAACATATTTTTGGTGATTCGCAGTTGAAATCCGCAGGAGACTGGGGGCTGACACCGGTGCAAGTATGTTCTTCATACGTTCTTATGGTGGTGGAAATATATATTTTCGCCCGGCGTGCTCCTGCGTCGGGGCGCTGCGACTTGACAAGTGAACAGTTTTTAAAAAGCGGGCTTTGCCGCCTGGCGGGATTTTTGTGGCCCGCAGCACATTAGGACAACCAGGACAGTGTTTTTGGGACAGTGTCTCATGTCCTGTTTGTCCTAAAAAAAGCGGCGAAATCTCGCCGCTTTTTCGAATTTTTAGGACAGGCTTTTACTCAGAAAGCCAGTAACTCATGCCGGGATTGGGCCGCTCGACGAAGCACTGCCGGTTCAGCCGGTAGTGGCGAACGACTTCCTCGGCCTTGCGGGCTTCGGCTTCGTTGCCACCGAAATGAAGCAGCCAATGACTGCCATCAACAAGCTTCCACGCACCTCCCGCCCAACGGGCTTCGGTCGTATCCGGATTGTTGTTGTTGCAATCGTCGCCTGGCATTCCGCCCGACGGCACACCGCTTCCGCGCTTCCAATACGTCATCGAAGCATTGGGGCGCCCGATATAGCATGTCTGCGTGAAGCGGTAATGACGGATCGTATTGGCCGCCCGTTGAGCCGCCGCTGCGCGTAAGCCGAACGAGAGAATCCAATGCGAACCATCAACGACTTTCCATTCGCCGCCAACGTGTTGCGCCTGAACGTTGTTCCAGTTGAGTCCGATGCAATCTTCCGCAAAGCTCAAACCACCGCCACCGCCGCCGGGTCCACCGCCGCCTGGCCCGCCACCGCCGCCGGGTCCACCGCCGCCTGGCCCGCCGCCGCCAGGTCCGCCACCACCGGGTCCACCGGGAGGCCAACCTCCGCCGCCGCCGGGTCCGCCGCCACCAGGTCCGCCGGGAGGCCAGCCACCACCGCCTGGCCAGCCGCCGCCACCACCCGGAGGCCAACCAGGCCAGCCGCCAAAGTGCTTACGCAACGAACCACGGCTGACATAAGGCCGCCTGCCGGATCCATCGGTAAAGCGCGTGTAGATCGAATACGTCAAACTGTCACCCGGACGCTCTCGCAAAATGAGAATCGTCTGCGCGTGTCCAGGATTGAACGTAATCGTTAAATCCGTGGCACTTGAAGCAGGGTTAGCGCCCGGACTTGACGAATAGGCCACCGCATTCTCGCTACCCCAATCGCAGTCGGAGGGACTGCATTGCCCCCAAACACGAACTTTCAGCCCGCCACCGGCCGGCATAACCCGCACACGTGTGATACTACTGGTACCGGCATCTTCATTTCGCCAGTCACCAGTGAACTCGCCGTATCCTGCAGCCATCGCAGGAACGGCAGACAGCGCCACGGCTGCTGAAATCAAAAGCGCTTTGAAGCGCATTGCACGTCTCCTTTTCTCAAAATCTCCAGGGTCAATACCCCTTCGATTGCCCATCAATCTAGAGCCTGAGCGTAACACTGCCAGCCAACATCCGTCACACACGGACTTGTTGTCTCCCGTTCATTTTGATGCTGCAACTGCGAATATGAATTGACCGAGGTCGGGAATCGAGCGAGAAGGCGCGTGGGACACGCCCCCCCAACGGGACGCGCCCATTCTGTAAGGAATGGAAGAATGACAACCAAGCCTGCTGCACGGCCCAACCGGCCGCACTTTTCCTCTGGTCCCTGCGCCAAGCGCCCCGGCTGGAGCCCCGAAACCCTCTCGCAAGCCGTCCTCGGACGCTCGCACCGCTCGAAGCCCGGTAAAGCCAAGCTCGAACAAGCCATCGAGCGCACGCGCAAAATCTTGGGCGTGCCCGCCGATTATCGCATCGGCATCGTGCCCGCCTCCGACACCGGCGCGGTTGAAATGGCCATGTGGTCGATCTTGGGACCCAAGCCCGTCGATGTGTTGGTCTGGGAAAGCTTCGGCAACGACTGGGCGACCGACATCACCAAGCAGCTGAAATTGCCCAACGTCCGTGTCCTGAAGGCCGCCTACGGCGACCTGCCCGATCTGGCCCAGGTCAATCCCGCCCACGACGTGATCTTCACATGGAACGGCACAACCTCGGGCGTGCGCGCGCCAGACGGCAACTGGATTTCCGACGCCCGCGAAGGCGTCACAATCTGCGATGCAACGTCCGCCGCCTTCGCGCAAGATCTGCCGTGGGCCAAGCTCGATGTCGTAACTTTCTCCTGGCAAAAAGCGCTGGGCGGAGAGGCCGCGCACGGCATGCTGATCCTTTCGCCGCGCGCCGTCGCTCGCATCGAAAGCAACAAGCCCGCCTGGCCGATGCCCAAGATCTTCCGCATGACCAAGGATGGCAAGCTCGTCGAAGGCATCTTCAAGGGCGAGACGATCAACACGCCCTCAATGCTGTGCGTCGAAGATTATCTCGACGCACTCGCCTGGGCCGAAAACGCCGGCGGCTTGAAGGGTTTGATGGCGCGCGCCGACGAAAATCTCCACGTCATCGAACGCTGGACGAAGACATCCGGCTGGGCCGACTTCCTGGCCCGCGATCCCAAAACGCGCTCGAACACCTCGGTGTGCTTGAAAATCGTCGATCCCTGGTTCGTCTCCAAAGACGCCGAGGGCCAAGCCGCCGCTGCCAAAAAGATCGCCGACTTATTGGACAAGGAAGGCGTCGCTTACGACATCGCCGCCTATCGCGACGCCCCGCCAGGCTTGCGCATTTGGGCCGGCGCCACCGTCGAAAACGCCGACATGAAAGCGCTGATGCCTTGGCTCGACTGGGCGTGGAGCCAAATCAAAACGTCCTAATCCCAGGAGAATAAAATGCCCAAAGTCCTGATCTCCGATCAGCTTTCGCCCGCTGCCGTGCAAATCTTCAAGGACCGCGGCATCGACGTTGATGTGAAGCCCGGCCTGACCAAGGAAGAATTGAAATCGATCATCGGCCGCTATGACGGCTTGGCGATCCGCTCCGCGACCAAAGTCACCGCCGATCTCTTGGCGGCGGCAACCCATCTGAAAGTCATCGGCCGCGCCGGCATCGGCGTCGACAACGTCGACATCCCGGCCTCCACCGCACGCGGCATCATCGTGATGAACACGCCTCACGGCAATTCGATCACCACCGCCGAGCACGCCATCGCCCTGATGTTCGCGCTCGCCCGCGAAATCCCGGCCGCCAACGCCTCCACTCATGCCGGCAAGTGGGAGAAGAACCGCTTCATGGGTGTGGAACTCACCGGCAAGACGCTGGGCATCATCGGTTGCGGCAATATTGGCTCAATCGTTGCCGAACGTGCCAAGGGCCTGCGCATGAAGGTGGCGGCATTCGACCCTTACCTCAGCCCCGAACGCGCCGAGTCTCTGGGCGTCGAAAAAGTCGAACTCGAAGACCTGCTTGCGCGTGCCGACTTCATCACTCTGCACACGCCGCTCACCGACAAGACGCGCAACATCCTCGACGCCAAATCGCTCGCCAAAACCAGGAAGGGCGTTCGCATCATCAATTGCGCCCGCGGCGGCCTGATCGACGAGGCGGCGTTGAAAGATGCACTTGCCTCCGGCCAGGTCGCGGGTGCCGCACTCGACGTTTTCGAAACCGAGCCCGCGAAAGACAACGTGCTGTTCGGCTCCGACAAGATCGTCGCCACACCGCATTTGGGAGCTTCCACCTCCGAGGCGCAGGAAAACGTGGCGCTCCAAGTCGCCGAACAGATGTCGGATTATCTGCTCACCGGCGCGATCACCAATGCCATCAACATGCCCTCGATCACCGCCGATCAGGCGATCATCATGAAACCGTGGATCAAGCTCGCCGAAAATCTCGGCGCCTTCGCGGGCCAGCTCACCGAGACCAGCATCAAATCTGTCGAGATCATCTACGAAGGTCACGCCGCAGAATTGAACACACGCGCACTCACCCAGGCCGCCCTCGCAGGCCTGCTCAAACCCAATCTCTCCGATGTCAACATGGTCAACGCGCCTGTCGTCGCCAAAGAACGCGGCATCCAGGTCAGCGAAGTCCGCCGCACCCAGCACGGCGCCTACGAAGGCTATCTCATGCTCAAAGTAACGACCGAACGCCAAACCCGCGAAGTTGCTGGCACAGTCTTTTCGAACGGTATCCCCCGCCTGATTCAGGTGAAAGGCATCGACATGGAAGCCCACTTCACGCCGCACATGCTCTACGTCACCAACGAAGATAAACCAGGCTTCATTGGCAAGCTGGGAACACTGCTCGGCGACGCCAAAGTCAACATCGCCTCGTTCAACCTGGGCCGCACGGGCCCCAGCGGCGACGCCATCGCCCTCGTCGAAGTCGACGGCGCCGTGCCCGAAACGGTCCTCGCTGAACTGCGCAAACTGCCCGTCGTCAAACAAGCGAAAGCTCTGGTGTTTTAATGGCCAACGTCGCGGTGATCGGCGCCCAATGGGGTGACGAAGGCAAAGGCAAGATTGTCGACTGGCTGTCGGAGCGCGCCGATGTGGTGGTGCGCTTCCAGGGTGGTCATAACGCCGGCCATACGCTGGTGATCAACGGCAAGACCTACAAATTCTCGCTGCTGCCCTCGGGCATCGCACGGCCCAACAAGTTGTCGGTCATCGGCAACGGCGTCGTCGTCGACCCTTGGGCGCTGATCGACGAGATCGAACGCATGCGCGCCCAAGGTCTCGCCATCACGCCGCAAAACCTGCTTGTCGCCGAGAACGCGCCGCTGATTCTACCACTTCACCGTGAACTCGACACCATCCGCGAAACCTCGAACTCGGGTACCCGCATCGGCACCACCAAGCGCGGCATCGGTCCAGCCTACGAAGACAAGGTCGGTCGCCGAGCCTTGCGCGTCATCGACCTCGCGGATTTTTCCTCACTGCCCAGCAAGGTCGAGAACCTTCTCCTTCACCACAACGCATTGCGTCGCGGTTTAGGCAAGACAGAATTCCAAGCCGCCGACTTGATCGCACAACTCAAAGAGATCGCGCCCAAAGTGCTGCCGTTCGTCGGGCCGGTCTGGCATCGCCTCCATCAAGTCCGCATGGCCGGCCAGCGCATCCTCTTCGAAGGCGCGCAAGGCGCGTTGCTCGACATCGATCACGGCACCTATCCGTACGTCACATCGTCGAACACAGTGGCGGGTCAGGCCGCCGCCGGCGCCGGTATCGCCCCTCGTGCGATCTCCTACGTGCTCGGCATCACCAAGGCCTACACCACCCGCGTCGGCGAAGGCCCCTTCCCCGCCGAACTGACCGGCGAGATCGGCGCCAGGCTCGGTGAGCGCGGCCATGAATTTGGTACCATCACAGGCCGCAAGCGCCGCTGCGGCTGGTTCGACGCCGTGCTCGTGCGCCAAACGGTCATCACCGGCGGCATCGACGGCATCGCCTTCACCAAACTCGACGTGCTCGACGGCTTGAAGGAAATCAAAGTCGCCATCGCCTACGATCTCGACGGCAAACGCATCGATCACTTGCCCGCCGCCGC
>JAWXBO010000127.1:0-4426 GCA_034440175.1 Alphaproteobacteria bacterium | reverse complement strand
GAGGCTGAATGGACAAAGGTCTGCGCTGACTCTGCGACGGCGTCGTCACCGTGCTCGCCAATGTTCTTGGTCATGCGGCCGAGCGCCTTCACGACGACGTCGTAATCCTCGGACAGTTCGGTCATGAGTTGCCTAGCGACAAGGGCCATGTTTCTCTCCTGCTGTTGTGCGGCAACGATAACGCCGTTTCGTTTCCGGGTCTTGATGCGTATCAATTCAGACACTGGTCGGCGTTGGGTGCGTGATGTGGCGCAAGCATTGGCATTCCGGGGGTCATTCTGGCCTCACGCGCGTTTGAGCTGGCGCGGCAGGCACTCCCGATGTGTGCAGGAAGACAGCGAACCGGAGCTGGCAGGGGTGGCATCCAGTCGACATCGCCGCGTGAATTTCGGCGCTTGGGCGCTCGGGCGTACAGACATAAAGGCGCTGGTGATCGTCAATGAGGCTGCGGGTTCAGTAGGTCCGGGCGGACGAGACAAGCTGCTTGGCGAGATCGAAGCCCTGGGGGTGGGCTTGACCAAAACGGTCTCTGACCTGGCGCATCTCTCGGCGGATGATGCCGCCGAGGCGGACATCATCATCGTGCTGGGTGGCGATGGAACCGCGAGCAAAGCGGCCTCGCTCTTCTGTGGCGGTCCACCTCTCGTATTGCTCCCAGGGGGCACGCGGAATCTCTTGCCCCATGCTCTCTACGGCGTTTACGCTTGGCCGGTCGTGCTACGTGCAGCTCTCGCGCACGGGCGAATTGTAAAGCTCACGGGCGGCGAGGCGAACGGATCCAAGTTCTTTGTAGCCGCCATGTTTGGCGCAACGGCTTTGCTTGCGAGTGCTCGGGAGGCAGCGCGGTCGGGGCGACTGGACCTGATGATGTCGCGCTTGAGGCAGGTCTTCACCCGAATGCTTGCACGCCGCATCGCGGTTCGACCATTGGGCGGCGTGGCCACCCGCGCGGAGGCGGCCGGGGTGCTTTGCGCGGCTTATCGTGGCGACCTCGAAGGCGAGAGCCTTGAATGGGTGCGCCTCAATGCGGCGAAACCCAGCGACTTGGTGCGCGTCGGCTTGCGTGCGATTCTCGGCGGCTGGCGCGATGATCCCGCTATTCAGCGTTCCTGGTCGCGAGGCGGCGAGATTCGTGGGGTGGGTGCGATTCCGGCAGTCCTGGATGGCGAGCCGGCGACATTCAAGGCGCACGTGCGCGTCGCAATGCTGACGGACGGTCCTAACGTGCTCGTGACCCAGTGATTGGGCAGCGCCAGAAGAAGGGAATACCCCGCATCGTCGCCGCGCCGTAAACCGGCGTCGGATCGCTCGTCAACACTATGGCGAACGGGCAGGCGGCTGAGGTGGGCACCATCGGCAATGAGGGCGTTGTCGGTCTGCCTTTGGTTCTCGGCGACGACCGGGCGCCGACAAGTGTATACGTGCAGGTTCCAGGGATTGGGCTGCGTATGAAGGCCGCCCTGTTCAAGAAGGAGTTGGCGCAAAGCGCGACCATGCAGATTGTGATGCTGCGTTACGTCCACGCGCTGTTCAATCAGGTCGCCCAGTCAGCAGCCTGCAACCATTTTCATTCGCTGGAGCAAAGGTGTTGCAGATGGCTCCTGATGACACGAGATCGCATGCAGTCTGACGACTTCCTGCTCACACAGGAGTTTCTGGCGATGATGCTCGGTGTTCAGCGCCAGGGTGTGTCGATCGCGGCCGGTAGTCTCCAGCGGGCGGGCCTCATCACCTACAAGCGCGGGAACATCAAGATCTTTGATGTGGCCGGGCTCAAGAAGCGGTCGTGCGAGTGCTATGCCGTCTCGAAGAAGGAGTTTGACCGACTTCTCGGGGGCTGAGTCCCGGTGCTGGTTCGACTTCCGCACAAGGCCGTCGCCTAACCGCCACGGCGTGAAAGGCTGAGCACAGCAAACATGTCCTCAAGGTTGCCGAACCGGCGCTTCTGAATTTCAAGGCTGTCGCCGGTGATGTCGACCGGGCCATCAGGCGTGTTGTGCGTGACGCGTCTTACGCCGCTCGAAAGTTGTTCAATCTCGACAGCCAAGTCCAGTCGCCAGCGGTGCGCCTGCTTCAAAGCTCCAGACATGCGATCTCTCTTCAAATTCCGGAGCGAGCGCGTGTGCCGCAGGCGAGAAAAGGGATCAGTATCGGTTGCCGCCGTGAGCTGTCCGTCCGGTCTCAAGCATAGTGGTGTATTCAGCACCGCGCGGCGGTCTGCCAAATCTGCCTCTCGCGGCCGCACATATCCGCTGCGCATGTCCAGGCGGTTTGCGAGTTCAGGCGATCTCGAAGTTCAAGGATGTTCATCGCTTTCGAAAGGTGTTTTCCCGCCAATATCCATCAGTCTTAAGCGGTCGCCTGGCGCCATTGCTCCGCAGCTTCCAGGGCCTGAGCTGCGTACATCACACTAGGACCTGCGCCCATGTAGACAGATAGCCCCATGGTCTCGGCCAACTCGGCTTCCGACGCACCGGCCCGCACCGCGCCCTTTGCATGAAAGGTTATGCAGGGTGCGCAGCGCATGGCGACCGAGATTGCCAGGGCAATGAGCTCTTTCGTCTTGGTGTCCAGCGCTTCGGTCTTGAGGGCTGCTTGCGCCATTTGGCTAAAGCCCTTCATCACATCGGGTTGCGCGGATCGAAGCGCGGCGACCAAGGGATTGAGGTCTTCCGCCAATTCTCGCCAGTCCTGGTGCATGACGATCTCCTGTTATAGATCGGCGACGATCGCCTGAAGCATGTCGCGAACCGAACCGGCGATGTCGCCGAGAAGAGGATTGTCGACCGCTTGCATCGAGGCGACGGGATCGACGGCGGCGATCTCGATTCGGCCGGGCGTTTCCTCACGAACAATCACGTTGCACGGGAGCATGGTCCCGATTTTTGGCTCGGCCAGAAGCGCGCGGTGAGCGAACTGCGGATTGCAGGCTCCGAGAATGAGATAGGGCGGCATGTCGACGCCGATCTTGGCTTTCAGCGTGGCAGCGACGTCGATCTCACTGAGGACGCCGAAGCCACGTGCGGAAAGGGCCGCTTTGGTTCGCGCAATCGCTTCCGGGAACGACGCATCGATCGTTTTGGCGAAGTAATAGGCCATGCGTGTTCTCCATTGTCAGGCGACTTCGCCCTAGTTCGTTTTGACGAGCAACGGCGTCGGCTCGCTTTTCGGTTCGTCTTCGTCTTCGTCTTTGCCGTCATCGCGCATCACGACATAGATGGCCGGGATGACGAGAACGGTGAGCAGTGTAGAAGAAGCGAGCCCGAAGAGGAGCGAGATCGCCAATCCCTGGAAGATCGGATCGAACAGGATGACGACAGCGCCGATCATGGCGGCCAGGGCCGTGAGCAGGATCGGTTTGAAGCGAATGGCACCCGCCTCAAGAAGAACGGCGCGCAGCGGTCTCTGTTCCGTCTGGGTGTGCCGAATGAAGTCCACCAGCAGGATCGAGTTGCGCACGATGATCCCGGCGAGCGCAATGAAGCCGATCATCGACGTGGCGGTGAACGGCGCGTTGAACAGGATGTGCCCGATGACGATGCCGATCAGCGTAAGCGGTATGGGCGTCAGGATGACGAGGGGCAGAAGGAAGCTTCTGAACTGCGCCACCACCAGAATGTAGATGCCGAGCAGCGCCACGATGAAGGCGGCGCCCATGTCTCGGAACGTGACATAAGTGATCTCCCACTCACCATCCCACAGCAAAGTCGGCCGGCTTTCGTCTTCGGGCTGACCGTACATGCTGATTGTGGGGCGTGGCAGCGCCCCCCAATCGTGCCGCTCAATCGCCTTCTGCACATCGAGCATGCCGTAAATCGGCGCCTCGTAAGCGCCCGCCAATTCGGCGGTCACCATTTCAGCGAAATGCCCGTCGCGGCGGAACACGGGATAGGAACCTGCTTCAGTTTGTGCCTGGACGAGTTCGCCGAGCTCAATCAGACGCGAGCCATTTTGCGCAGCCGCAACCGGCATGGCTGAAAGATTTTGCGACCAGGCTCTGCCTGATTGCGGCAAGCGCACGGAAATCTCGATCGGGTCGCGACCTTCGCCGCGATGGGAGTAACCCACCACTTGCCCATCGAGCGCAACGGCCATCGAGTCGAGCACCTCGCGTTCTGAGACGCCGAAAAATTCCATCTGCTCGCGATTGGGCGTCAACCGCAGCCGCGGTCTTTGCTGGCCGAAACTGTCGTCGATGTCGACGAGGTAGGGGACGGTATGAAAAACCCGTTTGACCTCAGAAGCGACGGCGCGGCGCGTTTGTGAATCCGGCCCGTAGATTTCCGCGAGCAATGTCGAGATGACCGGCGGTCCAGGCGGCACTTCAACCACGCGCACGACCGTTCCGGGCGGCACGGCGAGGCGCTGCAATTGTCGGCGTAGATCGAGCGCGATCGCGTGACTGGCGCGGCGGCGATCGCCGCCG
>JAWXBO010000126.1:0-3760 GCA_034440175.1 Alphaproteobacteria bacterium | reverse complement strand
CGCGAACGTCCGATCTGCGCCCAAACTGGCGCTTGCGCGACCACCGCCTACTCGCCAGACTGTTCGAAAAGGGCGTTTGAAGTTCCTATACTTAGCGCCGCTGCCGACAATGGTAGACCGCGTGGCGGCGCTGGAGATGAACGTGAATCGCCATTTGGAAAGAATGGGGTTTACATGGAAGTGAAAGAGCCGAGCGCGCGCTACCTAGTCCGGCGTGCTTATAAGCTGACTGAAGTTGGTGTAATTCCGGAGGATTGGGTTGTTAGCTCAATAGGGAAAGTCGCGCCGCTCCAACGTGGCTTTGACCTCGTGTCGTCTCAACTTACTAATGGCGTTTACCCCGTCGTGTATTCAAATGGAATAATGAATTTTCACAATCATGCAATGGTACGCGGCCCAGGAGTTGTCACAGGTCGGTCCGGAACAATAGGTAAGATTCAATATATCGAATCTGACTTCTGGCCTCATAACACTAGCCTTTGGGTAACTCGCTTTAATGGCAACAATCCGCGCTTCATCTTCTACCTTTATTGTGCAGTAGATTTTGGTAGGTTTGCTTCTGGCTCCGGGGTTCCAACGCTTAATCGAAACGATGCGCATGCATTTTCAGTTGCGCTTCCGTCGACTGCGGCCGAACAAGAAGCCATCGCCAAGGCGTTGAGCGATGCGGATGCACTCATCGAATCGCTAGAGCAACTCATCACCAAAAAACGCAACCTCAAACAAGGTGCCATGCAGGAGTTGCTCACCGGCGAGAAGCGTCTACCGGGGTTCAATGGCGAGTGGAAGGTAAGGCTACTCGGCGATCTGTTCGAATTTAGTGGCGGTTTTTCCGCCTCGCGCGATCAGTTGTCATTGGAAGGGCATTGCTATTTGCACTATGGCGATATCCACAAATCAACTAAATCCTATGTGAACGTCAAAGCCGAGAATACGGACATTCCCAAACTCAATATTACGTTGAGCAAAGTCTCCCGCGTATCGCTGCTTGAGGATGGCGACGTTGTTTTTGTTGATGCGTCGGAAGACGATGAGGGGACAAGCAAACATGTCGTGATTGTCAACAAGAGCAAAATGCCTTTTATCTCCGGCCTGCACACGATTGTTGCCAAGAATAAGACAAACGAACTTGATCATGCATATGAGCGTTACTGTTTTCAGGCTCGATCTACAAAGCAACAGTTTTTGTTCTTTGCCGTCGGAACAAAGGTATCTGGAATCAGCAAAACCAATATTGCAAAAATAGCTATCCCGGTTCCTTCCGTTCCTGAACAAACCGCCATCGCCACGATCCTCAGCGACATGGACGCCGAAATCACCGCACTAGAAACCAAACTCACCAAAGCCCGCCACATCAAGCAAGGCATGATGCAAGAACTCCTCACCGGCAGGATTCGTCTCTTATGAAAATCTCCACGATCCTCGACCATATCGATAGCGGGCATATGGCTTTGCCCGAGTTTCAGCGCGGGTACGTCTGGAATGGCGACCAGGTTCGGAAGCTTTTCGGATCACTTTATCTGCGTAGGCCAGTTGGCGGTCTGCTTGTGTGGGCAACTGAATCGACGACGGCGGCGCACCGTGGCGATGGGCCACTCGCAGCCGGGGTGGTGAAGCTGCTGCTCGATGGCCAGCAGCGCATGACCTCGCTCTATGGTGTCGTGCGAGGAAAGCCGCCGAATTTTTTTGATGGAAACGTCAAGGCATTTAGCGGATTGCGGTTTCATCTTGAGGCGCAGACCTTCGAGTTCTACCAGCCGGTGAAGATGCGCGATGACCCGCTTTGGATTGATGTCACGGAGCTGATGAAGAAAGGGACCGCTGGCTTGGGTGAGTTCGTGACCCGACTTGTCGCGCAGCCGGCGGTGGCGGCGAAACTTGGCGAGTACGTTGGCCGGCTAAGCGGGCTGCTTGGCGTGATGGATGTTGACCTTCACGTCGAGGAAGTCACGGGAGCAGACAAGACGCTTGATGTGGTCGTCGATATTTTCAATCAAGTAAACAGTGGCGGCACCAAACTCTCGAAAGGCGATCTTGCGCTGGCAAGAATTTGCGCGGACTGGCCCGAAGCGCGGGACACCATGAAAGACAAGCTCAAAGAGTGGACGAAGGCCGATTACCGTTTCAACCTGGATTGGCTGCTTCGTTCGGTGAATACGGCGCTGACAGGCGAGGCTAAGTTTCAGTACCTGCAGGACAAAACAGCGGACGAAATCCGCGATGGCCTCAAGCGCGCGACGAAGCATATTGATACTAGTCTGAACCTCATCAGCGGCCGCTTGGGGCTGGATCATGACCAAGTGTTCTTCGGTCGCTTTGGCGTGCCGGTGATGGTGCGTTATCTCGACAAGCGCAGCGGGCCGATGGACGAAAAGGAGCGCGACAAGCTGTTGTTCTGGTTTGTGCAGGCGGGTATGTGGGGCCGGTTTTCGGGATCGACTGAGTCGTTCATCGATCAGGATCTCGCCGCGCTCGAAGGGCCGGACGGTGGCCTAGACAAATTGCTGGATCAGCTACGGCTTTGGCGTAGTGGTGCGCTGCGCGTGGAGCCGGGGCATTTCACCGGCTGGAGCCTCGGCGCGCGTTTCTATCCGGTGCTGTATTTACTGACCCGCATGGGGCTGGCGCGGGACTGGGGCACGGGGCTTCCGCTCAAAGCGAGCCTGCTTGGCAAGATGAGCCGCCTTGAGGTGCACCACATTTTTCCGAAAGCGCAGCTTTATAAGCGCAAATACCGAAGACCAGAAGTGAATGCGTTGGCCAACTTTTGCTTTCTGACGAAGGACACCAATCTCGATATCAGTGATCGGTTACCTGAGGAATATTTTCCCGAAATCGAGAAAGCACATCCCGGTGCGCTGGCCTCGCAATGGATACCTACTAAACCTGAACTTTGGAAGATTGAGAACTTCCAAGCGTTCCTTGAGGCTCGAAAGGCCTTGCTGGCCGCGGAAGTAAACAAGCGTATGGAAGAATTACTGCATGGCGATACGCGCTGGCTGGCAGGTGTCGCGCCAGCCCTCCTGCCTGCGGTGCCGGTTCTGGGAGGCATCACAAGCGAGGAAGAGGAAGACCAGCTCGAATCACTCAACAATTGGATGGAGAAACAGGGGCTCCCGGCAGGCATGCTGGCATTTGATTTTGCCGATGCCACTACTGGCGAACAAAAGGCAGTATTCGACTTGGCCTGGCCCAGTGGCATTCAAGAGGAACTCAGTCATCCGGTTGCCGTGCTACTGAATGAGGGCACCGAGACAATCGGGATTGCCAGTCAGGCTGGCTATCGCTGTTTCACGTCCATTACCGAATTTCAGCGCTATGTGCGGGCTGAGATTCTAGCCGAGGAAGTAGTCAATTGAGTACGCGGCATGTTGGAGCTGCCCAACTTGGTCGGACGCTTTCATCATCATGATGATCATCAGGATCGTTCGCGTATGAAAGAAACCCAGCACATCGAATGGAAGGAGAGTTGGCGCGACGAGTATCTGAAATGGATCTCGGGCTTCGCCAATGCCGAGGGCGGTGTGCTGGTGATCGGCAAGAACGATAAGGGTGTGGTCGTCGGTGTGACTGATGCGGAAAAGTTGCTGGTGGATTTACCGAACAAGGTGCGTGATGTGTTGGGCATCATGGTGGCGGTGAATCTGGTGGAAGTGCGCGGCTGCAAGAAAGGCCCGGCGCGGGACCGGCGCGGGGAATTGGATATGGGCGGAGCGCAAAGGATCGCACGAATGATCCATTCCGACCTGGACAGACGCTG
>JAWXBO010000125.1:0-36761 GCA_034440175.1 Alphaproteobacteria bacterium | reverse complement strand
GCCCTTGGCGTTGGGGACACAGGCGGCAAGAGCCTCACCGGTCTGGGTGACCAGCTTTTCGTTGCGGCTTGACAGGATGATGGCGGCGAGGCGGCCGAAAGGGGGTAGGCCCGCGTGCTCCCGCTTGGCCCATTCGGCGGCATAGAAAGCATCGCGGTCACCGGAGGCCATGGCCCTGAGGACTGCGTGCGTGGGATCGCTGGTTTGAATGAGTACACGCCCCGGGCGTTCGGCGCGCCCTGCCCTGCCCGACACCTGGTGCAACAGCTGAAACGTGCGCTCGCGGGCGCGCGGATCGGCGCCGTCGAGCCCGACATCGGCGTCGATGACGCCCACCAGCGTCAGCATGGGGAAGTTGTGGCCTTTGGCCACGATCTGGGTGCCGATGAGAATGTCGATTTCATGATTGGCGATGGCTTCGATGGCCGATTGAATTTGGCGCAGGCCGCTCATCGTGTCACTGGAAGCGATGTTGGTGCGCGCGGTTGGGAATTTTGCGGCGACTTCCTCGGCGACGCGTTCGACACCCGGACCGCAAGCAATGAATGCGCCCGCGGCTTTGCATTCGGGACAGGCTGGCGGGGTGTTTCGATCATATCCGCAATGGTGGCAGACAAGCTTGCGGCGGAAGCGGTGCTCGACCAGCCAGGCAGTGCAGCGCGGGCAGCCCAATTTGTGACCGCAGGTCTTGCAGAGCGTCAGGGGTGCGAAGCCGCGCCGGTTGAGAAAGAGCATGACCTGTTCGCCCTGAGCCAGCGTTTCCTCGACGGCGCGGACCAATGTGGGCGAGATGTATTCACCGGCCTTTGTGTCTTCGCGCTTCATGTCGATGAGGAGGGCTTCAGGCAGCTTGGCACGGCCGTGGCGTTCAGGCAGTTGCAGGCGGGCATATCGGTGTTGCCCGGCATTGACCCAGGATTCAAGTGATGGGGTCGCGGAACTGAGAACGATGGGGCAATTTTCAAGCCGGGCGCGAACAACTGCCATGTCGCGGGCGTTGTAGATCAGACCGTCCTCTTGCTTGAAGGCGTTGTCGTGTTCTTCGTCGGCGACGATGAGGCCCAATTCGCTGAAGGGCAGAAATAGCGCTGAGCGCGCTCCGACAATGACCCGGACATCGCCAAGCATCACAGCGCGCCAATTGCGGCGGCGTTGAGATTGCGTGAGGCCGGAGTGCCACTCGGCCGGTCTGACGCCAAAGCGTTTGGCAAAACGATCCAGGAATTGAACCGTGAGTGCTATTTCGGGCAGCAAGATCAACGTTTGCTTTTTCCGCAGCAAGGCTGCGGCGACGGCTTCGAAGTAAGTTTCGGTTTTTCCTGATCCGGTGACACCATCCAGCAGCATGGCCTCGAAGCGGCCTGCCTGCACGGCCCGGATCATGTGGGATGCCGCTTTGGACTGCGCCGTTGAGAGGGTGGGACCGGCGAATGCCGGGTCGGGTGTGGGCTCTGGGCTGCAGGGCGGCAAGTTTACTTCATCGAGGGCGCGAAGTTTGACGAGCCCGCGTATGACTTGTGTTGATGCGCCTGCGGCTTCGGTGAGCTCGGAGAGGCGGCGCGCGAGCCCGTCGGCTGCAACGTCCAAGACGCGGGCGCGGGCTGAGGTGAGTTTTTCGGGTTGATGCGCACCCAATCTGTAGGCCTTGAGATCGCGCTCTGGCTCCAGCGCGTCGGGCGAACGCAGGACGAGGTTTATGACATCGCCGACCGGAGCGATCACGTAGTTGGCGACCCATTCGACTAGCTGCAACAGACTTTCAGGCAGCGCCGGTGTGTCGAATTTGCGCGCCACGTCTTTGAGACGCTCGCGCGCAAAAGTGCCTTCGCCCAGGCCCCAGACAACGCCGAGCGAGGTGCCGTTGCGCCCCAAGGGCACCTCGACAATGTCGCCGCGCGCGAGTTGCATTCCGGGCGGCACGCGGTAGTCGAGTGCGCCCTTTAGTGGGCGCGGCACGACGACGCCAACGATGGCGCCATCCACAGGCATTAACTCGATTTGCTGTTGGGCGGGTGGCGCCATGGGGTAAGGTCGAGCCGATTGAAAACTAAAGGTCAAGCATCATGAAATTCTTTATCGATTCGGCGGATGTTAGCGAGATTAAAGCGCTGGCGGCGACAGGACTCATTGACGGGGTGACGACAAATCCGTCGCTGGTGGCGAAATCTGGACGGAAATTCACAGATGCGCTCGCCGAGATTTGTGATTTGGTGGATGGGCCAGTGAGTGCGGAGGTGATGGCGACTGACGCTGAAGGCATGATTGCTGAAGGCCGCGCGCTGGCGAAAATTGCTGAAAACATTGCGGTGAAGGTTCCGTTGACGTGGGCGGGGTTGCGTGCGTGCAAGACGCTGACCGAGGAAGACACAATGGTCAATGTCACGCTGTGCTTCTCAGCCAATCAGGCACTGTTGGCGGCGAAAGCGGGGGCGACTTTCGTGTCGCCGTTTGTCGGCCGCCTCGACGATATCGGCGAGGATGGCATGGCGCTGATCAGCGACATTCGCGAGATTTACGACAACTATATGGGGCTCGACACCGAGATCTTGGCGGCGTCGATCAGGCATCCCCTGCATGTGACGCAAGCGGCGAAGGCGGGTGCCGATGTCGCGACTTTGCCGCCGAACATTTTCAAGATGCTGGTCGAGCATCCACTGACGGATAAGGGCTTGGCGGCCTTTCTGGCGGATTGGGCCAAGACGGGGCAGACCGTGCCACGGACGTAAGGAAGAAATGATTCACACGAAGCAACGAAGACACGAAGTAGAAACTCGCCTTTGCCGCACGGAACATGATTCAGGCGCGCTTCGCGCGCCATTCCTATTTCGTGTCTTCGTTGCTTTGTGTGAGTCGTGCTTCACTCATGAGACGCGTTGATGGACGGCGTCGGCGCGCTCAATGCGTGGCGGGAACAGATGGTGCATGTGCGGCGGCTGTCTCCGCTCACCGTCGAAGCATACACTTATGACGTTGGCGATTTTTTGCAGTTTTTGCTGCTGCATCGCGGTGAGGCGGTTGACTTTGCTGCGCTCAAAGACGTGTCGCCATCGGACGTGCGCGGGTGGCTGGCGGTGCGGCGCGAAGATGGATTGGGGGCGCATGGTGTTGCGCGCGCGGTGTCGGCGCTGCGAACATTTTACATGTTTCTGCAAAAGCAGAACCTGGTTGAGAATATTGCCATCCGCCGTGTGCGGCCGCCGAAATTGCCGCCGTCGGTTCCCAAGCCGGTGTCGATTGATGGGGCGCAGGCGTTGCTTGAAGCGGCGGAGATCATTGGCAGTGAGCCCTGGATTGCGGCGCGCAATGTGGCGGTGCTGACGCTGCTTTATGGTGCGGGGTTGCGTATCTCGGAAGCTCTAGGGCTCAATCGAGGGGCTCTGCCGTTGCCGGAGGCTTTGGTCATTACAGGCAAGGGCAACAAACAGCGGGTTGTACCCATACTGCCCGAAGCGCGGGATGCGATCGAAGCCTATGTGAAGATGTGCCCGTTTGGGGCGACGCGAGACGACCCGGTGTTTTACGGGGCGCGTGGCAAGCGGCTGCATGCGCGCATCGTGCAAGGATTGATGCAGCATTTGCGGCGTGCACTTGGGTTACCGGAGTCGGCAACGCCGCACGCGCTGCGCCACGCGTTCGCCACGCACCTGCTTGCTGCGGGCGGGGATTTGCGCGCGATCCAGGAATTGTTGGGGCACGCGTCGCTATCGACGACGCAACGCTACACCAGCGTGGACGAGACGCATTTGCTGAAAGTTTACGAGAAGGCGCATCCGCGAGCGCGAAGGTAGTCCTGGGAGCGCCGGCATCTTGCCGGCTCTTGCAGACGAAAAAAGAAGGGCCGGCAGGATGCCGGCGCTCCCAGGTTTACATCTGCGTCGTCCAACCGCCGACGGCCATGGCGGCTTGGCGGACGGCTTCGGTTAGCGTGGGGTGAGCGTGGCTGGTTCGGGCGATGTCTTCGGCGGCGGCTTGGAATTCGATGGCGAGGGTGGCTTCGGCGATCATGTTGCCGACTTCGGGGCCGATCATGTGGACGCCCAGGACGCGGTCGGTTTTGGCGTCGGCCAGGATTTTGACGAAACCGTCGGTCGTGGCGTTGGCACGGGCGCGTGAGTTGGCGGCGAAGGGGAACTTGCCGATTTTGTAGGCGATGCCAGCGGCTTTGAGTTCTTCCTCGGTTTTGCCGACGGTGGCGACTTCGGGGTGCGTGTAGACCACAGCGGGGATCGCGTCGTAATTCACGTGGCCAGCCTGGCCCGCGATAATTTCGGCAACCGCAACCGCTTCGTCTTCGGCTTTGTGCGCGAGCATTGGGCCTTCGATGACGTCGCCGATGGCGTAGATGCCAGGCGTCGTGGTTGCGTAGTGTTTGTCGACGGGAATGCGGCCTTTGTTGTCTGTTTTCAAACCGACTTTATCCAACGCCAGACCTTGGGTGTACGGACGACGGCCGATTGAGGAGAGGACGATGTCGGTTTCGATGATTTCGCGCGGACCACCGGCGGCGGGTTCGACGGAGACCTGCAAAGCTCCGTTTTTGCGATCAACGCCGACGACTTTCGCACCCAGCTTGAAGACCATGCCCTGCTTGGCCAGAATGCGCTGGAAGTTTTTTGCGACCTCGCCGTCGAGGCCGGGCGTGATCCGATCAAGGAATTCGACAACCGTGACTTGGCTGCCCAGGCGGCGCCAGACCGAGCCCATTTCGAGGCCGATGTAACCGGCACCGATGACGAGCAAGCGTCTGGGAACATCTTTGAGTTTCAACGCACCGGTCGACGATACGATGTCCTCTTCGTTGACGCTGATGCCCGGAAGCGGTGTTGCTTCCGACCCAGTGGCGATGATGATTGATTTCGCTTCGACACTGCGGGTGGTGCCGTCGTTGGCACGAATTTCGACCTTGCTGCCGCCTGCGAAGGCGCCCGCACCGATGGCGTACTCGACTTTGTTTTTTTTGAAGAGGAACTCAACGCCCTTGGTCAGTCCTTCGACGGTTTTGTCCTTGTGCGCCATCATGGCGCCGAGATCGAAGGTGACGCCGTTGGTTTTGATGCCGAGCGCCGGGTAGTGATCTTTGGATTCTTCGAAGAGTTCAGAGACGCGCAGCAGCGCCTTTGAGGGGATGCAGCCCACATTGAGACAAGTGCCGCCGAGCGTTCCGCGTTTTTCGACGCACAGCGCGCGCTTTCCCAATTGCCCCAGGCGAATGGCGGCGTTGTATCCACCGGGACCGCCGCCGATGACGACTGCGTCGTAGAGATCGCTCATCTAAACTTCCAAAATCATGCGTTCGGGCGCTTCGAGGCATTCCTTGACGCGAACCAGAAACGTCACGGCCTCTTTGCCATCGACGATACGGTGATCATAGGACAGCGCGAGATACATCATTGGGCGAATTTCGACCTTGCCGTCGATAGCGACAGGGCGCTGTTCGATCTTGTGCATTCCCAGGATGCCCGATTGAGGCACATTCAATATCGGCGTTGACATGAGTGACCCGTAGACACCGCCGTTTGAAATCGTGAAGGTGCCCCCCTGGAGTTCTTCGAGTTTCAGTTTGTTGTCGCGGGCGCGCAGGCCGAAATCGTTGATGCGCTTTTCAATTTCGGCGAGTGAAAGCTCATCGGCGCCGCGCACGACCGGTACAACCAGACCCCGTTCGGTGCCGACAGCGACGCCGATGTCGTAGTAGTTCTTGTAGACGAGATCATCGCCTTCGATCTCGGCGTTGACGGACGGAATTTCCTTAAGGCCCAAAATGCAGGCTTTGACGAAGAAACTCATAAAGCCCAGCCTGACACCGTGGCGCTTTTCGAATGAGTCCTTGTGCGCCGTGCGCAGATGCATGACGGACGACATATCGACCTCGTTAAAAGTCGTCAGCATTGCTGCCGTGTTCTGCGCTTCCTTGAGGCGCAGGGCTATCGTCTTGCGCAGACGCGACATCGGCACGCGCTCTTCGCGTACGGCTTGCGGTCTGGGGCCAGAGGGTGGCGCGTAGACGGGTTTGGGTGCGCTGGCCCTGGCTTCGACGGCGGAAAGCACGTCGCCCTTCATGATGCGGCCATCGCGTCCGGTTCCAGAGATGGTTTGTGGGGCAAGTTTGTTTTCTTCAGCAATCTTGCGGGCCGAGGGGCTGAGGACCGGTGCTGCTGGTTTTACCGCAGGCGCCGGAGGAAGCGGTTGCGGTTTTGGCGGCGGCGCTGCCGGCAGGCCAGTGCCTTCACCGATCATGCCAAGGATTGCACCAACGGCGATGGTGGAGCCCGGCGTCACCAGAATCTCCGACAGCACGCCAGCGCTGGGGGCCGGGACTTCGACGGTGACCTTGTCGGTTTCCAGTTCGACCAAAGGTTCGTCGATGCGGACGGAGTCACCCTGGCTTTTGAGCCATTTGGCGACAGTTGCTTCTGTCACCGATTCACCAAGTCCGGGCACGCGAATTTCAGTCGTCATTTATCTGCTCATCTGCTCAAAGAGAAAGGGCGTCATCCAGCAGCGCTTTGAGTTCTGCTTGATGTCGGCTTGATTGTCCGGCGGCGGGAGACGCGGCTGCGTGCCGGCCGGCATAACGCGCGCGCGTTACTCGGGCGCCAACGCGCGTCAAAACCCATTCCAGATTTGGTTCCATAAACGTCCAGGCGCCCATGTTTTTCGGCTCTTCCTGAGCCCAAACCATATCGGCCTGTTTGAAGCGGGCGAGTTCGGCGACGAGCGAGCGCGCGGGGAACGGATAAAACTGTTCGACGCGCAGCAAATAAATGTCGTCGAGCCCACGTTTTTCCCGTTCTTCCAACAAGTCGTAATAGACCTTGCCGGAGCAGAGAATGACACGCCTTATTTTTTCGTCGCTTTGAATTCGAACTGTCGAGCCTGGATGGGTTTGGGCGTCGTCGTGAAGCAGCCGATGGAACGAGGTGCCGGGACCCATCTCGGCAATTTTTGAAACGCAGCGCTTGTGACGTAGCAGCGACTTTGGCGTCATCAGGATCAAGGGCTTGCGGAAGGGGCGATGGATCTGGCGGCGTAAAGCGTGAAAGTAGTTGGAAGGCGTCGAGATGTTTGCGACTTGAATGTTGTCTTCGGCGCACTGCTGCAAGAAGCGTTCGAGACGGGCGGAAGAGTGCTCGGGCCCCTGCCCCTCGTATCCGTGCGGCAGCAACATCACCAGGCCCGACATGCGCAGCCATTTCTTTTCGCCCGAGACGATGAACTGATCGATCAAAACCTGGGCGCCGTTGACGAAATCGCCGAACTGCGCCTCCCACAAAACAAGCGCCTTGGGTTCGGCGAGGGTGTAGCCGTATTCGAAGCCCAAGGCCGCTTCTTCCGAAAGGAAAGAGTCGATGACTTCGAATTCGCCCTGGCCGTCGCCGATGTTTTGCAGCGGATGATAGCGTTCCTCGGTTTCCTGATCGACCAACGACGAATGGCGCTGGCTGAACGTGCCGCGGCTTGAGTCCTGGCCTTCGAGGCGGACGTGGAACGACTCGTCGAGCAACGTGCCAAAGGCGAGTGCTTCGGCCGTCGCCCAATCGATGCCGTCGCCGGTTTCGATCATCTGCGCCTTTTGTTGAAGCTGGCGCTGGACCGTTTTGTGCAAATTGAAATTCGCGGGCGCGCGCGACAGGGCGGCGCCGACTTTCTTCAATCGATCAAGCGGAACGGCCGTGTCGCCGCGGCGTTCTTCGCCTTCGGCTTGTCCCATGCCGGCCCAAGCGCCATCGAGCCAGTCAGCGCGGTTAGCCTTAAAGCCCGAGGCCGCTTGCAGTGCGTCGTTCAGACGCTTTTCGAACGCGGCCTTCATTTCGGCGAGTTCGCTCGCCGTGATCGTGCCTTCGTCGAGCAGGCGCTTTTCGTAAAGGGCGAGCGTCGATTGGTGCGCCTTGATCGCCTTGTACATCAAGGGCTGGGTGAACATCGGCTCGTCGGTTTCGTTGTGACCGAAGCGGCGATAGCAGAAGATGTCGAGGACGACGTCCTTGTGAAATTTTTGACGGAATTCGGTGGCGACGCGGGCGCAATAGACTACGGCTTCCGGATCGTCGCCATTGGCGTGGAAGATCGGCGCCTGGACCATCAAAGCCACGTCCGACGGATAGGGCGAAGAGCGCGAATGCATCGGCGCGGTGGTGAAGCCGATCTGGTTGTTGACGACAACATGGATGGTGCCGCCGGTACGGAAACCCTTGGTGCCCGACATGGCGAAGCACTCGGCAACGACGCCCTGCCCCGCAAACGCCGCGTCGCCATGCATCAAGACCGGGATGACCGTCGTGCGATGGACCTTGTCTTTGTATTGATGTTGCTTGGCGCGAACCTTGCCGAGGACGACGGGATTGACCGCTTCCAGGTGCGAAGGGTTGGCTGCGAGCGAAAGGTGGACGTTGTTACCGTCGAACTCGCGATCGGACGAGGCGCCGAGATGATATTTCACATCGCCCGAACCGCCCACGTCATCAGGGCTGGACGAACCACCCTGGAATTCGTGGAAAATTGTGCGATAGGGCTTGGCCATCACGTTGGCGAGCACGTTCAAGCGTCCACGATGGGACATGCCGAGCGAAATTTCCTTGGCGCCGAGCTTGCCGCCGACCTTAATGATCTGTTCGAGTGCCGGGATCAGCGCTTCGCCGCCGTCGAGGCCGAAGCGTTTGGTGCCGACGAATTTGACCGCGCTGAAGCGTTCGAAGCCTTCGGCCTCTATCAGCTTGTAAAGGATCGCCTTCTTGCCTTCCGGCGTGAAGGTAATGTCTTTGCCGGCTCCTTCGACGCGTTGCTGCAGCCAGGATTTTTCTTCCGGCTCGGCGATGTGCATGAACTGAATACCGATATTGCCGCAGTAGGTCTTGCGCAAGATGTCGAGCATCTGGCGCACGGTGGCGGTTTCGAGCCCCAGCATGCCGTCGATGTAGACCGAGCGGTCGAGATCGTCCGGGCCGAAGCCGTAGGATTGGGGATCAAGCTCTGGGTGCGGCGCGCGTTTGGTCAGTCGCAGCGGATCGAGATCGGCCTCGAGATGGCCGCGCACGCGATAGGCACGGATCATTTGCGTTGCGCGCACGGTATCGACAACGGCGCGGCGACTCTCCTCGGCGGATGGCGTTGGAGTCAGTGCCGCTACTTTTTGCTGGAGTTCGCGGACGGTGGGCTCTTGGCGACGGCTGGCTTTTGCCTGGGTATCAATTTTCACCGGCTCAGGCATACCAGCCAACGCGCGCGTCAGGTCGTCGGTTTCCGGCCAATCGGTGCGCGCCCAGGAAGGGCGATGGACATTGCGATCAGCAGGCGCGAGCTGCGAAAAAAAGTTGCGCCAGCTTTCGTCGACTGAATTGGGATCGGCTTGAAAGCGTTCAAGTTGGGATTCGATGAACAGCGCGTTGGCGCCATACAGGAATGATGACTGTTCAAAGACTGCGTTTGGGTGTGCGTCTTTGCTTTGCGGCGATGCCATTGGTGTGCGTCTCACTTGCTCCAGTGTTTTATGCGCGGGCCTGCTAACAATCAGTGACCGTCCAGAACACGCAACAAAGTTGTGCCGAGCGCGGCAGGTGAATCGGCGACGGTGATGCCGGCTGCGCGCATGGCTTCGATCTTGCCGTTCGCCGTGCCTTTGCCGCCCGAGACGATGGCGCCGGCGTGGCCCATGCGTCGCCCCGGCGGCGCGGTGACGCCGGCGATAAAGCCCACGACCGGTTTTTTGATCTTCGAGCGCTTGAGGAACTCCGCTGCGTCTTCCTCGGCCGAACCGCCGATTTCACCGATCATGATGATGGATGTGGTTTCGGGGTCGGCCAAGAACATCTCCAGGCAATCGATGAAGTTGGTGCCGTTGACGGGGTCGCCGCCGATGCCGATGCAGGTTGTCTGGCCGAGCCTTGCGGCCGTTGTTTGGGCAACCGCCTCGTAGGTCAGCGTTCCGGAACGCGAGACGATGCCGACGGAACCGCGCATATGAATGTGGCCGGGCATGATGCCGATCTTGCATTCGCCGGGCGTGATGACGCCGGGGCAGTTTGGGCCGATGAGGCGGGTTTTCGAGCCTTGCAGCGCGCGCTTGACCTTGACCATGTCGAGCACCGGGATGCCTTCGGTGATGCAGACGGCGAGAGCCACGCCCGCGTCGATCGCCTCAAGGATGGCGTCGGCGGCGAAGGGCGGCGGCACATAGATGGCGCTTGCCGTCGCGCCGGTTTTTTCGACCGCTTCGGCGACCGTGTCGAACACCGGCAGGTTCAGGTGCGTGGACCCGCCTTTACCTGGCGAGATGCCGCCGACCATCTTGGTGCCGTAGGCGATCGCCTGTTCCGAATGGAACGTGCCTTGATTGCCGGTGAAACCCTGGCAGATGACTTTTGTGTTCTTGTCGACGAGGACGGCCATGAGGGATGCGAGATCCTATTTGCGGATGGAGCTAACGGAGAGCGAGAGGCCAGGCATGTCGGTGCCGCTGACCAGATAGTGATAGTTGACGTTGACGGCGACCTGGATCGACCAGGTGTAGGTGACAAAGCCGCCGGCGCGCTCTTCGCTGGGTTGGCGCTTGAGATAGGCACTGTAGGCTTTGGCGACTGGTCTTTCGTCGGACTTCGGAGAAAGGGTGCCGCAGGAGACGACGTTCGAGCCCGAGCGGTCGCCTGTCATGCCGCCTTCGACGGTGGAGCCCGAAATCGAAACCAGATGGCGGGCGCCGCCTTGGACGATGGCCCAGCCTTCGACGGACGCGGGGTTGCCGGGAGAAAGCTTTTCGCGCTCGGCATCGGTGAGTGCCACCCATTTTTGAGCGGCAGCTTGCGCGCGCACCTTGGCGAGATCGACGCCGGTGTCGAGACAGGCGCTGCGATAGACGTCGAAGGGTGCTGCTTGAGCAGCGGCTGAAAGCGTGACGAAAGCTAGGGCGGCAACACAGTAACGCATCACTAAACTCCTTAAGCGGCTTTGATCGCTTTGACGATTTTGTCGGCAGCTTCGGCGAGATCGTCGGCGGGGATGAGCGCCAAGCCCGATTCGGCCAAGAGTTTTTTTCCGAGATCGGCGTTCGTGCCCGAGAGGCGGGCGACGAGCGGGATCGACAGATGGGTTTCCTTCGCGGCGGCGATGATGCCCTCGGCGATGATGTCGCAACGCATGATGCCGCCGAAGATGTTGACCAGGATGCCCTTAACCGAGGGGTCCTTGAGCAGGATTTTGAAGGCGGCCGTTACTTTTTCCTTCGAGGCGCCGCCGCCGACGTCGAGAAAGTTCGCCGGGGACGAGCCGTAGAGCTTGATGATGTCCATCGTCGCCATCGCCAGGCCTGCGCCGTTGACGAGGCAGCCGATCGACCCGTCGAGCTTGATGAAGTTCAGATCGTGTTTTGCGGCTTCGAGTTCGGCGGGGTCTTGTTCGTTCGGGTCTTGCAGCGCCTCGATGTCCTTGTGGCGGTAGAGCGCGTTGTCGTCGAAGTTGATTTTCGCATCCAGGCAAAGGACATCGCCTTTATCCGTGATCACGAGCGGATTGATCTCAAGCATGCTCATGTCCTTGGCGACGAAGGCTTTGTAGAGCTTGTCGATCAGGGCGCCCAGCTGCTTGGCGGTGTCGCCCGACACCTTTAGCGCCTTGGCGACTCGGCGGCCGTGGAAGGGTTGGAGGCCCGCCGCCGGATCGACGTATATGGTGAGGATTTTTTCCGGCGTCTTGTGGGCGACTTCCTCGATGTCCATGCCGCCTTCGGTGGAGGCGATGAAGGCTATGCGCGAGGTGTCGCGATCTACGAGCATCGAGAAGTAAAGCTCGCGCGCGATGGCCGCACCTTCTTCGATATAGAGACGGCGAACAACGCGGCCCGCCAGGCCCGTCTGGTGGGTGACCAATGTCATGCCGAGCATACGGGCCGCCTCGGATTTGACGACATCCATGGACTTGGCGACTTTGACGCCGCCGCCCTTACCTCTACCGCCGGCATGGATTTGCGATTTGACGACCCAAACCGGACCGCCCAGATCGTTCGCGGCTTTTACCGCTTCGTCTACCGTGAAGGCTGGAAATCCTCGTGGGACCGGGACTCCAAATTCCTTGAGGACGTTTTTTGCCTGATATTCGTGGATGTTCATTTCGGACCTAATGCAAGGGGGCATAGAATCTGCATTCAAATAGCAGACGTGCCGTTTGAATGCTCACCCATCCGGTGTCGTGCTTACGACCCGTCTGAAAGGCTCGCTGGTATAGCGGCGAGCTTTGTGCCGCGCAACGGAAAGGACCGGGTAACGGTGCGCAATGTTTTTTAGCGAATGCGCACGCCTGCGAGGGCAAACAGAGACGCAATTGCGGCCGTTATTGAAACAGTGGCTGCGGCCCAAGACATGCCGAACTGCTCGGCAACGGTTTGATGAATACCCCAGGTG
The DNA here is from genome assembly GCA_034440175.1 of Alphaproteobacteria bacterium. Lineage (GTDB taxonomy): Bacteria > Pseudomonadota > Alphaproteobacteria > Micropepsales > Micropepsaceae > SZUA-430. The sequence continues at coordinate 24,372 of JAWXBO010000125.1, read as the reverse complement.
GAACCCACGGCCAGGAACCCCATGAACATTGGCGCCGCAGCTTTATGAATGAAGGCGCCAAAAAACCCGCCAACGAGCCCCGTCATCAGCAACAGCAAGACTCTGACTGCGAAGAAGAGCAACAAGAACAGTCCGGCGAAAACCCCCAGTTTGATGGTGAGGGGTGACAGCCCCGGTGACACATACATATCAACGGCGCGCTCGAATAGGCCGCGCATGAACGACACCGGTCCATAACCACGCGAACCTGGCGGTTGAGACCTGTCAACAGATGGCGAGGAATAGCCGGGAGGCGTGGTCCCGCCGGTTGGCGCGGGTGCCACGGGCACAGGCGAATAGGTCTGAGGTTGGAGGTTGGGTGGCCCGTCGCCCGAAAACCCGAAGAAATAGACAGGCACAGCAACGCCAACCAAAAAGAACGGCAGCATCAGTAAGAAGTGTGGCCAACGTGACCGGCGCTCGGACATTGTACTCTCCCCATCATCAGGGCCGCAGTGTACATCAGATCATTGGGGCGGGATCAGTTTTGAAGCTGCGACATAATTATGAGTGATGGGCGCTACGACGGAAAACGCTGTCAAAAGCCAATATCATGCCCATCACTACCCCTGGTATGAGGCCGAGCTGAAGTGCCTGCTCTACGGGGACCCGCATGTCGGCGACGCCGCTGAAAAACTTCCAAACGGCCCAATATCCGACGACAGACAGGAATACAGCGGAGGCAAACCCCAGCAGCACCGCGGGGGCGCGGCCAGAGACTTGGGTTGCCCGGGTGAGAAAGTAAGAAATAAAGAATGGCCCGATCATGGTGACTGACATCACGAGTAGCGCGCCCATGACATAGGGCTGGTCGAGCGCTTGGCCTGCAGCGAAATATTTCAGATATGAGGTGTAGCCCAAGTAGGCCAAGAACAAGAGCCAAGTCATTGCGTGCGGTCTCCCCTTAATTTGCGCCGGTACGCATGGCGCGCTGGCAATGTGGCAAAATCACGACGAGATTTAGGCGACGGTGACGAAACTAGCGGCCTGTGAACTTTGCGGCACGCTTTTCCATGAAATGGGCAACGCCTTCTTTGAAGTCTGCGGTGGCGAAACTTTTTTGCATCTCGGAGTCACCGACGGCGATGGCCTCGTTCAAGTCTTGGAAAAGCGACTTCCAAACTTGGGCCTTCATGACCGCCATGGCGCGCGGGGAGACCGTGTCGGCCAACGTGCGGGCGTATTCCATGACATTCGCCATGAAATGCTCGTGGGCGAAGGCACGATTGACGAGGCCGACACGCTGCGCCTCGTCGGCTGTAAACTTGCGGGCCGAGAAGAGGAGGTCGAGCGCGTGCGCCGTGCCGGTCAAGCGCGGCAACAGCCACGAGATGCCGTGCTCGGCGATCAGCCCGCGCTGGGCGAAGGCGGTGGTGAACTTCGCCTCGGACGAGGCGAAGCGGAGGTCACAATAGAGTGTGAAGACAAGGCCGATGCCGGCGCAGGGTCCGTTAATGGCGGCCAAAATCGGCTTTCCCACTGACATCAAATAGCCGAAGCGGCCGGCGTAGTGACCCGACACATCGGGGCCGAGACCCGAGGGTGGAAGTTTGATGTCGTTGTCGGCGCGGGCGAGTTCGCGCTCGTCCCACTTGCCGGTCTCGATCTTTTGAAGATTGCCCATGTCGGCGCCAGCGCAAAAGCCACGGCCAGCACCGGTGATCACGATGACGCGGACGTTGTCGTCTTTTGAGGCGTCGACGATGGCGCGCTTGACGCTTGCCTGCATCGGTGCCGTCCAAGCGTTAAGCTTGTCGGGTCGATTGAGCGTGATGACTGCAATGCGGTCTTGGACGGCGTAGAGAATGTCGGGGTATGTGGTCATGGGATCATTCGATGAAATTTGGCGACAAGTTAATCGCATTCAAGCCCCGGCCCGCAACTGCTATCGGCGTGAGACTTTCCACTCATCCCGGGAGATGCCGTAGATCAGACAAGGCTGGCCGAGGACGTGGCCTTCGCGCAGGCGGCGCTCGCCGATGCGCTCGGCGACCCGCATCGACGCGACGTTGCCGGGGTGAATGGCGGAAATGATCTCGTTCGTGGCAAGCGTTTCGAAGCCCCAATTCAATGCCAGTCGCGCAGCCTCGCTGGCGTAGCCCTGGCCCCAAAGGCTGCGCGAAATGGTCCAGCCGAGTTCGAGGCCAGGCCATTCGTAGGGCGAATCGAAGTAACCGACGCGCCCAACAAGTTCGTCCGTCGTGCGGTCGGCCATTGCCCATTTGCCGTACCCTTTCAACAGCCAGTGCCCCATTTGCATTGCCATGTACTCCCAGGCAAGGCGCGGATTGGGTTCCGGTTCGCCGTTGGGCCTGAGGAAGCGCATGACTTCTGGGTCGCTGTGCAAGGCGGTGAGCGCCGGGACGTCGTCCTCGCGGAAGGCGCGCAGAGTAAAGCGCGCGGCGGTGAGCGTGGGAATGTTCATGCCGGCACTCCCACGCCCCCTTTGGCGATCAACCCAACTTCGGTTCGAGTTTCTTGCAGGCGTCTATCAGGCCCAGGACGCTGTCGACCGATTTGTTGAGCATGGCTTGCTCGCCGGGCATCAGGGTCAGCGAGATTATTTTCTCCACGCCGCCTTCGCCGATGACGCAAGGGACGCCGACATAGATGTCCTTCACGCCGAATTCACCTTTGACGTAGGCCGCGCAAGGCAGGATGCGCTTTTTATCCTTGAGATAGCTTTCGGCCATGGCAATCGCGGAGGTGGCGGGGGCGTAGAAGGCCGATCCAGTCTTCAGAAGGCCCACGATTTCTGCGCCTCCGTCGCGGGTGCGCTGGACGATTTGGTCGAGGCGTTCCTGTTTGATCCAGCCCATCTTGACGAGTTCGGGCAAGGGAATGCCGGCGACAGTGGAAAAGCGCGTCAGCGGCACCATCGTGTCGCCGTGGCCGCCGAGCACGAAGGCAGTGACGTCTTCGACCGAGACCTTGAATTCGTCGGCGAGGAAGTGGCGGAAGCGGGCGCTGTCTAACACGCCGGCCATGCCGACGACCTTGTGGTGCGGCAGGCCGGAAAATTCGCGCAAGGCCCAGACCATGGCGTCGAGAGGATTGGTGATGCAGATGACGAATGCATTTTTTGCGTGTTGTTTTATGCCTTCGCCGACGGCGCCCATGACTTTCAAATTGATGCCGAGCAGATCGTCGCGGCTCATGCCAGGTTTGCGCGCGATGCCTGCGGTCACGATAACGACGTCTGAACCCGCGATGTCAGCGTAGGATTGTGTCCCCTTAAAATTGACATTGAAGCCATCGACGGGGGCCGATTGCGAAATGTCGAGCGATTTGCCTTGCGGCAGGCCTTCGACAATGTCGAACAGAACGACATCGCCCAACTCTTTCAAGCCGATGAGATGGGCGAGCGTGCCGCCGATTTGACCGCCACCGATGAGTGCAATTTTTTTGCGAGCCATTTTGGGCCATTACCTTCTTAGAGTTGTGCCAGCACGGGTCAGGGTGCGTAGCGAAGCGTATGCGATATTGCAATTAACCTAGCAATGCGGTCGCGGGAGGTCGAATCAACTGCGCTTGCACAAGCAGTACGTGTGCGTGTGTATGATGCACCACTGTCAACTGAAATGTTGATTCAATTTTTTTTACATGTACGGTGCGGCATCAAAGTTGCACTTACGTTAAGTGTGTTCGATGTCGGGACGCGTCTCCAGGGTTCGGGGGAATGCGTGGACAGGTCCTGACGGTACATAAGTGGAGTATTTTCATGCGTCCTGCAGCTCTCGCCGCAATTCTTGCTTCGACGACGATTTTGAGTGGATGTGCCGGAACCATTGCCGGCGTTTCATTGAGTTCCCTCAGTTCTTTTGCGGGATTTGCCTCGACTCTCTTCACGGGCGCGGACCTTGGTGAACATGCCGCCTCCCTTTTGACCGGCAAGGATTGCCGTTTTTCTGAAGGTCTGATGCGCGATGACCGCGATGTCTGCGAAGAACCAGGTTCTCTGGCGACGCGCGACGACTTTCACGGAATCTTTGTTGAGCGAATCGACTCCGACGGCACAATTATTTACGCGGCACCCAAATATATGGCGGCCGGCGTGGGTGCGGGCGAGAACGAGAACAACCCAGACGTGGTGTGGGCACAAATCAAGGCGCAGAAAGTGGTGGAAGAAGGTGAGCGTCAACTCGCCCGTGCCGAATCAAATCAGCAAATTAACGTCGCAGCACTGGCGAGCGGATCGTTGTCGCCCGAATCACTTGGCTTTCTTCCGGGCGGTGTGACAGTCGCTGGCGAAGACGTCGATGGCGAAACGGCCAGTCAAACCGCAACGCGCCCGCGCCCAATTGCCAACGCCGCGCAAAGCGCACCATCGGGCAGAGATTCTGGCGAACCGGCCGCTGCCGCTTCGACCGAGTTAGATCAACCGGCATTGGATGAACGGTCGTTTACCGCGTCGTTGCAGTTCGCCGGCGCCACGGGCCAGGGTGGTCCTTTCATTCCTGCGACTTCGAACAGCACGCCTGTGGTGTCTACACTTGTGAATGGAGAGCCCATTGTTGTGATGCGTATCGGGCCTGTGATGAATGCCGTCGCCTCCGCACCGAGCGAACATTTCAGCGCTATGCCTCTTGAGCCCGTCAGCGCGGCACCCGCGCCCAGTTTTGTGACGCAAACGAGCGATGCGACTTCACCGCAGGCGATAATCTCTTCAATACCAAAGGCTCCAAAAATCGTTCCAGTACCTGTCGCGCCCGCGCCGGAATTTGTGGATGCCACTCCGCCAAAGCCGGTGGCGCGTTCGCGCAATAAGCCAAACACTTCCGAGATTGCGGCTGCAACGCCAAAACCTGCAAAACCGAAAGAGGCTGCCGCCGCGCCAGTTGTCAGTGCACGAGAAGAGGACGATGTTTACCGGCCGCCTTCTCAAGATGCATTTGATTCACCCGCACCTGATTTGACGGCGCCTTTGCCCGCACTCGTAGCGGCGCCTGAGGACGACTCCGAAACTGCTGCAACGTCTGGCCCGGCGTCATTGGTTCCGATGCCGCAGCCGTAGAAATTCAAGTCACCCGCTTGGGTTTGTGCAGACGCGCGAGATAATCGGGCGTCTGCATTTCTATTAGGCGTGACGAGGCGCGTTCGAATTCAAAGGCGCCGTCGCCTGAATGATAGAGTTCGGCGGGCGCCGCAGCAGCCGAACATACCAGCTTCACCGAGCGTTCGTAGAGCGCATCAATTAACATCACAAAGCGCTTGGCTTCGTTGCGTTGAGCGACGGTCAGTAGTGGGATGCCCTGCAGGACAATGGCGTGACAATTGTCGGCGAGCGCCAGATAATCTTGCGGTCCGAGCGCCGCGACGCAGAGTTGATCGAAGGTGAAGCGCGCGACCCCTTTGGCCTGTTCGGGCACCAAGAGTTTGCGGCCCAACACTTCGAGTTCGCCGGGCCCGCCATGCGCCATGCCCGTCAGATCGTGCCAAACCTCGTCGAGTGCGGCGTCGGCTTCTTTGCCGAGCGGGGTAAAATAGACGCGGCTGCGCTCGAGGCGTGCGAGGCGGTAATCGATAGGGCCGTCGAGTTTGAGCACTTCCATGCGGGCTTCGATCAGTTCGATGGAGGGCACGAAGAGCTGGCGGTTGATGCCGTGCTCGTATAGCTCGCGCGGGTGGCGGTTGGAGGTTGCGACCACGACGACGCCAAGTTCGAACAGCGCATTGAACAAGCGGCCGAGGATCATGGCATCGGTGATGTCGGAGACCTGGAATTCATCGAAGCACAGGAGCGCGGTTTCGGCGCGGATGGCGGCGGCAACGCGCGGGATGGGATCGCCCGGTTCGGCCTCGCGCCAGTGCTTTACGTCGCGATGAACGCGGGCCATGAAATCGTGGAAGTGGGTGCGCAGTTTGGGCGCGAAGGCGACGGTGTCGAAGAACATATCCATGAGCATCGACTTGCCGCGCCCGACGGGGCCGTGAATGTAGAGCCCGTGCGGCGGAGTTTGCGCTTTGCCGAAGCCGAGAAAGGACTTTTTGTTGGGCTCGTAGGCGGCGAGCGCGTGCGCCAAACGATCAAGCGCGGCGGCAACCGCCTCCTGTTCGGGATCGCCGGTCAGTTTGTGTTCAGCGACAAGGGCGCGATAGCGGTCGGCGGGTTGCATTGAACTCTGAACGGTCCCAACAAGAAAAGCCCGCCGAAGAGGCGGGACTTCCAGGCGATACGCGGATTTGGCGATGGGCGTCAACTACCCTTGCGCTTCAATCCCTTTCGGCTCCGGCTGGGCCGGTTCTTTTCGATCAGATCCGGCGCGCTGAGCATTTGTTGAACATCCGAAAGTGGTTCGAATCTCGCCTTCATCTTGCCGCGTTTGGTTACGATGATAGTAGTACCGCCTGCGACCTCCTCAGTAAGACGATAGAAATCCTTCTTCAATTCCGAAATGCTGATCACGCGAGCCATATTCATTTCGTGCGCCTGTACATACCGTCCAACGATGCTCGCGCTCCACAAAATTCAAAGCACTCGTGTGTTTCCACGCGTAAGTCGTCACCGTCGGGGATTACATCCAGCCGGCACTGCGAGTTGCCGCGACGAAATCGTACAACGCCTTTTCCACCCTGAGGCAAATCGTCTTCTTCAAATTGACATGCATGCGCATTGCCACCTACAGTCCAAATTGAAACTGAGGCCGTTGCTCCGAAACGAGCGATTTGCAGTTCTCCGTACTCGCGCTTGAAAATGGCAAAGGCATCCGGAACATCGACAAAGCGGGCGACTTCGCTCAGACGCTTTCGATAAACCTCGACTATTTCACAACCGGCACCGGCAAGATCGCAAGCACCGCGCTCTTTCAGAAAACGGCGCTGGCTTTCGACAAGCGCGGCGAACTGTGCCTTTGGGATTTTCTGTTTTGCCATTGCGTAGAGTCGCGCCAATTGCCGGTCGAGCCATTGGTGGCCGCCACCGGTAATTGGCCCGTCATCACTGCAAATGTGTTTCTCGGTCTTGGTCGTTGCCTTCACGCAGTCGAAGCTTGGCTCGGCGCGCGCACTGAATACGAGGCCGCCAAAGGCGAACAAAGCAAGAGTCGCAAGCGTGCGGATCATTGCGTCTATCTCATCGTCGGGATCACGAAGCTTGAGCCTTCGCGGACGCCGCCTTTGGGCCAGCGGGCTGTCACTGTTTTGATCTTGGTGTAGAAGCGGACGCCTTCGGGGCCGTGTTGGTTGACGTCGCCGAAGGCGGATCGCTTCCAGCCGCCGAAAGTGTGGTAGGCGAGCGGCACGGGGATGGGCACGTTGATGCCGACCATGCCGACCTGAACCTTGGTGGCGAACTCGCGCGCGGCGTCGCCGTCGCGGGTGTAGATCGCAACTCCGTTGCCGTATTGATGTTTGGAGGGAAGACTCGATGCTTCCGCAAAATCCTTGGCGCGGACGATTTGCAGAACGGGGCCAAAGATTTCTTCGTGGTAGGTGCGCATCTCCGGCTTGACCTTGTCAAACAGCGAACCACCCATGAAAAAGCCGTTCTCGTAACCCTGCATGCGGAAGTCGCGCCCATCAACGACCAGTTCAGCGCCTTCCTTGACGCCGAGGTCGATGTAGCCTTTGACTTTTTCGCGGTGCTCGCGCGTAACAAGCGGGCCGTAGTTGGCGTCGGGGTCGGTGGGCAGGGAGACTTTCAATTCCTCGACGCGGGGTTTCAGGCGGCGGACCAATTCGTCGCCGAGTTTGTCGGTAACGGGGACGGCAACCGCAATCGCCATGCAGCGTTCGCCGGCCGAGCCGTAGCCTGCGCCGATCAAGTCATCGACGACTTGGTCGAGATCGGCGTCGGGCATGATGATGGCGTGGTTCTTGGCGCCGCCCATCGCTTGGACGCGCTTTCCGTGCGCGGTGCCGGTTTGATAGACGTATTCGGCGATCGCGGTTGAGCCGACGAACGAGACCGCCTTGATGTCGGGGTCTTTTAGGATTGCGTCAACGGCTTCCTTGTCGCCGTGGACGACATTGAGAACGCCGGCCGGGGCGCCTGCTTCCATCATCAGTTCGGCGAGGCGCAACGGCACACTTGGGTCTTTCTCGCTGGGCTTGCAGATGAAGGTGTTGCCGGTGGCGATGGCGACGCCGAACATCCACATCGGAATCATGGCCGGGAAGTTGAACGGCGTGATGCCTGCGACAACGCCCAGGGGTTGGCGCATCGAATAGACGTCGATGCCGGTGCCTGCACTTTCGGTGTATTCACCTTTCATCAAATGGGGGATGCCGCAGGCGAATTCGATAACCTCAAGCCCGCGCTGGATGTCGCCCTTGCTATCGGCGATGACCTTGCCATGCTCGGCGGAGAGCATGTGCGCAAGTTCGTCCATGTTTTTCTCGACGAGGGCTTTGAAGTTGAACATGACGCGGGCGCGCTTTTGCGGGTTTTGTGCGGACCATTCGGGGAAAGCCTTCAGCGCCGCTTCGACGGCGCCGCGCATTTCGGCGGTGGACGCCAAAGGCGTGCGGGCTTGGACTTCGCCGGTGGCGGGATTGTAGATGTCACCGAAGCGACCCGAAGTTCCCTTGAAGTGACGGCCGGCGATAAAATGTGTCAGATCCCGCGCCATTGGCTTCTCCCATTTGATTTAAGACCCGCTCGGGGCCAGTTGCGCGCCTCTGTATCACTTCTGCATGTGCAGCGCCAAACCGAGTCTTGTGATTGGGACCGTTAAACCAGAAATTTCTGGACGTGGGGCAGGAAGATAAACACGCCTGCGACAGCGGCACCGAGCGCTGCGATGAGGACGCCACCTGCGGCCACGTCTTTTGCCTGTTTTACTTTGAGGTGGAACGAAGGAGTGACCACATCGCAGACGAATTCGAAGCCGGTGTTGAGCGCTTCCGCCAGCCAAACAACCGAGATCGCAATTGCAAGGACTGCCCATTCGAGCAGTGAGATTCCAAAAAGCAACCCGGCGACAACGACTATGATCGTGGCCGTCAGGTGGATTCGGGCATTGTGCTGCGTGCGCACTAACACATCCAAGCCGTGCAGGGCATAGCGAAAACTTTCAAGGCGGTCAGCGAGTGAGAATCTCTTCATGTTGTTTGCTCCGGTCACCGGTGTGTCACACACGTGGAATAAGTACCCAGTAGTCGAGCTCAAGAATAATTGAGGGATCGGCGGTTCCATCCGCCGACTTGTCCGGGAAGTCGGCGCAGCTTCGATCTTTCGCGGCAAGTGTTCGTAGCCTGAGCAGGCCCCAGTCTTTGGTGCCGTGGGCCTTGTCGACGATTTCGCTCCAAGCGTAGATCGTGTCGCCTGCGAAACACGGCGCGATATGGCGGCCGGCATTGATGCCTGCGATAAAATACGCGTTTTCCAAGCCGTTAAAACTCAAGGCGCGGGCGACAGACATGACATGCCCCCCATAGACGATACGGCGGCCGAAGCGGCCTTGGCGTTCGGTGTGGGCATTGAAGTGAACGCGCGCCGTATTGTGATAGAGGCGCGTTGCCATCATGTGCTCGGATTCTTCGACAGTCACGCCATCGGCGTGGTCGATGCGCTCGCCCTGGCGAAAGTCGTCGAAGAAGCGCGGGCCACCGGACTGATTTCTGTTCTGGGTATCAAATGCTTTTGGTGGAAAAATGTTCAGTGCTCCCGGGGCGACTGCTTTCGGTAATGTCGGCACTTGCGGGCCAGCAACCTCATTTTCCGATGCGCGCTTGCGGACCATGACCCAGCGCACAAATGTCAGCACTGGCGCACCGTGCTGATTGGTGCCGGTCGAGCGCACGTAGACGATGCCCGATTCGCGGTTTGTATTTTCGCGTGCACCTAGGACTTCTGTTCGCGCACTTAATGTGTCACCGGGAAATACGGGTGCCAAAAACCTGCAATCGGCGTAACCCAAATTTGCGATCGCGTTGAGAGAAACTTCCGGGACGGTCTTTCCAAAAATAGTGTGAAAGACGAGCAGGTCATCGAGAGGGGCGGTGGCAAACCCCAATTTTCGTGCGAACTCAGCCGAACATTGCGGAGCGAAACGGGCGCCGAACAGGGCTGTGTATACCGCCTGGTCGCCTTGGGTCAGTGTGCGGGCGGGCGCATGATGCAAGATCTGGCCAGCGTGAAAGTCTTCAAAGAAGTTTCCGGCGCTGGCCGATTTTTGTGCGGTCAATTTTGCTTTTACTTTGTCAGTTGCGACAGGCCTTCCCGCGCGTCCGATTGATTTGGATTTATCGAGAGAGCCAATTTGTAGGTTTGGATTGCACGTTGCTTTTGGCCGGTTTCTTCATAGAGGCGGCCGAGGAATGCCAAAATATCAGAGCTGCCGGGTTTGAGTTTCGCCGCAACTTCGCAGTCACGAATTGCGTCATTGTACTTGTTCATGAACGCGTAGGCGGAACAGCGGCCATAGTAATAGTTCCACATGTTGCCCTTCAACGCGATGGCCTGGCCAAACGCGCCTACGGCTTTGCCGTACTGACCGATCGTATGAAATGTGGCGCCGAGTTCAAAGAATGCGACATCCATTTTGGGATCGGATTGAACCGCAGCTTCATAGTCGGTAATTGCCGGCTGATGCTGCCTGGAGGACCGATACGCCTTTCCACGCAAATACAGCGTCGAGGCGAGCCAGGATTTCGGCAAGCGTTTGGATTCCAGAATCTCAGTGAACAATTGAATGGCTGTTTTGTAGTCACGCGCATTGAGTGATGCCACTGCCTTGCGGTGATTGCCTTGCCAATCGTACCGGACAGGCGGAGGGCCTGATGACACATTAGGCGGAGGCGGAACTGCTGCAGGCGGAGGCGCTGCTGCCGCAGCAATCGTCGCCGTCAACGCAACGCTGATCAAACTAAAAGTCAGTCTCTGCACTGATGAAACCCTTCCTTGAAGTTGAGTACTCAAACCTAACCGCCCACGCGCTTCAGGCCTTCAGTCGCGGTGGGGTTGCCCGGATCCACCACTAAAAGTTTGCGATAGAGTTCTGCTGCCCGGGCACGATTGCCTGTCTGTTCGGACGCTTGTGAGGTTGCAAGCAACAGATTTTTGTCATTTGGAGTAGCCAAAAGCGCCTTTTCGCAATCCGGCAAGGCGCCTGCAAAATCTTTGCGGTTGAACAGCAAGAAGCAGCGTGCACTGCGGTAGGCTGGCGCCTCGGGATCCGCTTTGACGGCGAGGTCGAAATCGGCGAGTGCCTTGTCTTCCTGTTTTAGTTCCAGGTGACAGGCTGCGCGCGAGAAAAACAAATCGCCTTTGCTGATTGTTTCGGCGGCCTTGTCAAAATCAGCGATTGCCGTGACGCAATCTTTCTTCATTTGATAGGCAATACCACGGCCGAAATAGAGTTGGCCGAGCATTTCGGGTTGAGATTTGAATGCCCCCGAGTCAATCGCCTTGGTGTAAAGTTCGATCGCGAGGTCGGCATCTTTCTTGTTGAGGGCGTCTTGCGCCATTTGGGGATATTGTTGCGCTTCGCGCTTTTGGCGTTCGCGGCGATCCGATGCAGTCTCGATTGCAAAAGCCTGCGCAGTGAGCGCGCAGAGAACTACGATTGCCGCAAGGACGGAAAGCAGTCGAGAAAACATGATAAACCCCATTTGTGTTTTGCGTACGAATTGTGCGCGGCGCTATAACAAAAAGGCGGGCCGAGCCCCAAAATTGAGACCCGGCCCAGCCTTCCAAGGTCTACATTACCATTGTGGCGCGCGGAGGGCAAAACTCCGATTTATCCCTCTGCGAGACCAAAGATCGCATCTGCTAATGCCACGGTCTGCCTTGCGATTTCGGCGTGAAGGAGTTCAATCATACGACCGTTTAACGCGATCGTCCCTTTACCTTGATTTTCGGGGAGTGCGAAGGCGGCGAGGATGGCTCTGGCATCCAGCACTTCTGCGGGGTCCGGCGAAAAGGCCGCGTTGCAGCGTTCGATCTGAGAGGGATGGATCAAGGTCTTGCCGTCGAAACCCAGCGCGCGCCCTTGCCTGCAGACCGCTTCGAACCCCGGGGCGTCAGCGATGTCGTTGTAAACACCGTCGATGACTGCAAGTTTGTGGGCGCGGGCGGCGAGTACGGAAATGTTGAGGCTTGCAAGCAGCGCCTCGCGGCCGGGGGTGTGCTTGGCCCTCAGCTCTTTGACGAGGTCGTTGGTGCCCATGACGAAACAGGCCAGGCGTCCGCCGGCCTCGGCGATGGCGTTGGCATTGAAAATGGCGCGCGGGGTTTCGATCATGAGCCAAAGTGCGCAGGCTGGAGCGGCATCAACCATGTGTTGATGGGCATGAGCGACATCCGTGGCGCTGTCAATTTTGGGTACGAGGATGGCGTCGGGGCCGGCAGCGACAGCTTGTTCCATGTCGTCGTGACCCCACGGGGTGTCCAGTCCGTTGACGCGGATAGTGATTTCACGCTTGCCGAAGCGGCGGGCTTTGACGGCGGCACAGACTTGGCTGCGGGCGAGCTCCTTGGATTCGGGGGCGACGGCGTCTTCCAGATCGAGGATCAATGCGTCGGCAGGCAAGGTCGCTGCTTTTTCCAGCGCACGGGCGTTTGAGCCTGGCATGTAAAGGACGCTGCGGCGGGGGCGGATGGTCATTATGCAATTCTCTCGCTATTTTCGCGGGACCCTAGCGGCGAACACCTGCGGAGCCAAGACGCCATTACGCACACAATCATATCCATCCAGTCAGAAGTGGTGCGCGGCCATGTCGGCAACGGCGCGGCGCGCTTTGCTTTGCAGCGCTTGGGGTTTGACGTGTGGGCGCTGCCGACCGTTTTGCTGTCGAACCATCCGGGGCATGGCAAGTTTCGCGGCGAGACGGTGGCTGCGGTGCGCCTGAGTGAGTTGATCGAGGGGTTGGCCGAGCATGGCTGGCTTGGGCGATGTGCGGGCCTCATCTCGGGGTACCTTGGTGCTGCGGATCAGGCGGGTGTCGTGGCCGATGCCGTGCGCCGGGTGAGGGCTGCCAATCCCACGGCGCTTTATTTGTGCGATCCGGTGTTTGGCGATGATGACGGCGCTTATGCGCGATTGGGTGTCGCCGAGGCGATGGCGCGGGATTTATTGCCGCTTGCCGACATTGCTACGCCGAACCGGTTTGAACTTTCCAGTTTGACTTCCCAGCGCATTGAATGCCCGGCGGACGCCGTTCGTGCGGCGCGGCTGCTTGGTGTGCGTGAGGTGGTGGCTACGTCAGTGCCGTGTGGCGATGGCATGATCGGCAGTGTTGCGATGACCGCAGGCGAGGCCTGGATGACGTCGACGCGCCGTCTTGCGAATGTTCCAAGTGGGACGGGAGATTTGCTTTCGGCATTGTATCTGGGCGCGCGGCTGGGCGGAGAGGCTGTGGCTGGTGCACTGCAAAGGGCTTCTTCAAGTGTGCACGCGATTATTGAGGCGAGCGTGGGCGCCGACGAATTGCGGCTCGTTGGTGCGCAAGCTGAACTGGAGTCGTCGAAACCAATGCTCGCAGTTGAGGCATTGCCTTAGTACCCGAAATCACAAGCGGGTGACACGGGGAACGCCGCAAGAATTTCTTTGGTCGGCGCAAAATCGACAGATGGTCTGTGTATACACAAACGCATGCATACGTGCATATAAGGAGAAAACCTCGTTAAATTTCAATCTGTTAAGCCCTAAAAAACCACTTGAGTAATCAACATGTATGCATGCAGTCGTTGTAGGCTAGGACCGAGGCGTGGGGTGTGTGCCCCGTCAGATTTCGTGCGCACCCTTCCCGTTCCCCGCCTGTAGGGGCGGGGTTGCTCGACTATTCAAAAGGTTCAAGTCGCGGCTGAGCATCGCCCTTTTTTAGAGCGATTTGAGAAGTATGGAACATATACAGAACCACTTAGCCGCGTCAACCTGAATTTCAAGCGCTGCCTTCACTTGGGTACGCAACGAGCGTTCAGTATTCGCTGGACGCTCTGCTTCATCGTCCCGCCCCGAAATTCATGAGTTGGCATGGAAATGCCCGAAGGGGCGCCATTGGCGCGCAGTTGTTCGTTCCTTTCCTTCTTCGTTGCTTCGTGTGAGTCTCCATCCCAAAGCCGCAGCTGATTGACGCCAGCAGAAGGACTCACACGAAGCAACGAAGAAGAAAGACGATTACGCGAAGCGGTGGCGGCGATGTCGCTGGATCGGCTTTGACTGCGGGTACTAAGCCGCTTTCTTCAAATGCCGGGCGATCAGAATTTCCGCGATCTGGATGGCGTTGAGCGCGGCGCCTTTGCGCAAATTGTCTGAGACGCACCAGAGGGCCAGGCCGTGCTCAACCGTGGGGTCGCGGCGGATGCGGCTGATGAAGGTAGCGTAGTCGCCAACACATTCGACGGGGGTGACGTAGCCGCCGTCCTCGCGCTTATCCACCACCATGCAGCCCGGCGCCTCGCGCAGGATGTCGCGCGCCTGATCGGGGGTGATGGGGCGTTCGAATTCGATATTGATTGCTTCGGAGTGGCCCACGAATACGGGGACGCGCACGCAGGTTGCGGTGACTTTGATATCGGGATCGAGGATCTTGCGGGTTTCGGCCGCCATCTTCCATTCCTCTTTGGTGTAGCCATCGTCCATGAAATCGTCGATGTGGGGAATGACGTTGAAGGCGATCTGTTTGGTGAATAACTTTGCCTCTACCGGATCAGTCACGAATATGGCGCGCGTTTGCGTGAACAATTCGTCCATCGCGTCTTTGCCCTTGCCGGACACGGATTGATAGGTCGAGACGACGACGCGCTTGACGCGCGCAATGTCGTGCAGCGGCTTGAGCGCCACCACCATTTGTGACGTCGAGCAATTCGGATTGGCGATGATGTTTTTCTTGCTGAATTTTCCGATGGCATTGGAGTTAACTTCCGGCACGACCAGCGGCACATCGGGATCCATGCGCCATTGCGACGAATTATCAATGACGACAGCACCAAGGGCGCCAATTTTGGGCGACCATTCCGCCGACACCTTGCTGCCCGCCGACATCAAGACGATGTCGGTGCCGCGGAAGTCGTAGTTTTCCAGTGCCTTGCATTTCAACGTCTTGTCGCCGTAAGGGGCTTCGCGGCCGACGCTTTTGCGTGAGGCGAGGGCCACGACTTCACTGGCCGGGAATTCGCGCTCGGCCAGGATGTTCAGCATCTCGCGGCCAACATTGCCGGTGGCGCCAACGACGGCAATTTTCCAGGACATTCAGGTACTCCACATGGTTGGGCGGTTTTTGGGTTCAGGCGGCGGCCTTGTCAAGCGCGGCCAGTATTGCGGTGCCCATCGCCTTGGTGCCCAAAAGGGTCATGCCGGGCTGCATGATATCGCCGGTGCGCAGGCCCTGGTCGAGGACGGTTGACACGGTTTTTTCGACTAATTCGGCCTCGGCCTTCATGGCGAATGAATAACGCAGGCACATGGCAAACGAGAGGATGGCCGCAATCGGGTTGGCCTTGTCCTGCCCCGCAATGTCGGGGGCCGAACCGTGGATGGGCTCATAGAGCGCACGTTGTTTGCCGGTTCTGGGATCGCGGGCACCGAGGGATGCCGAGGGCAGCATGCCGATGGATCCGGTCAGTTGGGCCGCTTCGTCGGAGAGAATGTCGCCGAACAGATTGTCGGTGACGATGACGTCGAATTGCCTGGGATTGCGCACCAGTTGCATAGCGCAGTTGTCAGCCAGAATGTGGGTGAGCTCGACGTCCCTGAAATCGGCGGCGTGAAGTTTGGTGACTTCTTCCTTCCAGAGCAGACCTGAGGTCATGACGTTGTGTTTTTCGGCGGAGGCGACCTTGTTGCCACGCAGGCGCGCCAATTCGAAGGCGACGCGGGCAATACGGTGAATTTCACTGGTGGTGTAGACCTGTGTGTCGACGGCGCGGCGCTCACCGTTGGCGATGGTTGAGATGCCGCGCGGTTCGCCGAAATAGACTCCACCGGTGAGCTCGCGCACGATCATGATGTCGAGGCCCGAGACGATTTCCGGTTTCAGGGTTGAAGAGTGTTTGAGGGCGTCGAAACAGATTGCCGGACGCAGGTTAGCGAAGAGGCCCAGGTCCTTGCGCAGGCGCAGGAGGGCTGCTTCGGGGCGTTTGGCGTATGGGATGTCGGCCCATCGCGGGCCGCCTACCGCACCGAACAGCACGGCGCTGGCGTCCATCGCTTTTTGCATGGCCGCTTCGGTGACGGGCGTGCCGTGGACGTCGAACGAGGCGCCGCCGACGAGCTCGTGCTCAATGGTGAAATTAGTTTTGCGCCTGGTGTTGAACCAGTTGATGAGGCGCGCGACCTCGGCCATCACTTCGGGGCCGATGCCGTCGCCGGGGAGGAGGAGAAGTTGCTTTTTCACTGTGGCCTCAAGAAGAAGGATGATTCACGCGGAGCCGCGGAGGACGCGGAGCAGGAAGAAAGCCGGATCACACGAAGTAACGAAGGAATAGGTACGCACCTCTGGTCTCGCATCAGTAAATTTCTCTTGGGCGCTTCGCGCCCATAGTACTTCTTCGTTGCTTCGTTGCTTCGTGTGAACAGTCTTTCTGCTCCGCGTCCTCCGCGGCTCCGCGTGGAATAAATCTTACAGCCACGGCGATGACGCGCGGCGTTTGGCTTCGAAGTCGTCGATTTGTTTTTCGCGGCGCATTGTCAGGCCGATGTCGTCCCAGCCGTTGAGCAGGCATTGCTTGCGGAAGGCGTCGACGTCGAACTTGATCATGCCGCCGTCGGGGCCGCGGATTTCTTGTTTCTCGAGGTCGATGGAGACGACGGCGTTGGCGCCGCGCGAGGCGTCGTCCATCAGCTTGTCGATGTCGTCTTGTGGCAGAACGATGGGCAAAATGCCGTTCTTGAAGCAGTTGTTGTAGAAGATGTCGGCGAACGAGGGCGCGATGACGCAGCGTATGCCGAAGTCGAGCAGGGCCCAGGGCGCGTGCTCGCGGCTTGAACCGCAGCCGAAGTTTTGACCGGTGACCAAAATCTGCGCCTTGCGGTAGGCGGGCTTGTTGAGCACAAAATCGGGGATTTCCTGCCCACCTTGCGTGTAGCGCATCTCGTCGAAGAGGTGCTTACCGAGGCCTGTTCTTTCTATCGTCTTCAAGAACTGCTTCGGAATGAGCATGTCGGTGTCGACGTTGACCATCGGCAGGGGAGCGGCTACGGCAGTGAGGGTGGTAAATTTTTGCATATGCGCGTCTCTATTCCGCTGCTTTCGAAACTTTGCGGGTTTGATCGCCGCGTCCGGCAAGAAGGCCGGCTAGAGAAATGTCCTCGTCGATATCGGGCCAGTGCAAGCCGCTTCCGCCGCCAGAAAACTCGAAGCGGGAACGCTGGCCTGGCGTTGCCCGCAACAGTCGCGGGAACCAGGCCAACGGTATGCCGAGCGTTCGTCCGTCGGACAACTCGACCCACATGGTGCTGTCATCGAACCGAAGCGACTTAGCGGAAATGCTCATGCCATGCCCTTTCAATCGCCTCGCGGTGCTGCTCGACGATTTCTGCCAATTGTCGAAGCTTCCGGGCGCTGAATCCATAACTATCGGCGACCTGCACCGGATTTAACCAAAATTTCGCCGTCGCGTCGCCAAGACGCACATAAACTTGATCGGTTCGCGCGGATTTCCTTCGTTGCTAAAGAAATAGAACCGGTGCCCACGCCAGCGCAGAACGATTGGCACGGCTCAAATCTCCCGCACATCCGTCAGGTGCCCCTTGATCGCCGCAGCCGCCGCCATCGCTGGCGACATTAGGTGGGTGCGGCCGCCGCGGCCCTGTCTTCCTTCGAAGTTGCGGTTCGAGGTGGAGGCGCAGCGTTCCTGGGGTTCTAGTTTGTCGGCGTTCATGGCCAGGCACATCGAGCAGCCGGGTTCGCGCCATTCGAAGCCTGCGTCCAGAAAGATTTTGTCCAGGCCTTCCTGTTCGGCTTGTTCCTTCACGAGGCCCGAGCCCGGCACGATCATCGCGCCGACGTGGGCGGCGACGTGCCTGCCTTTCACGAGTTTGGCCACTTCGCGGAAATCTTCGATGCGCCCATTTGTACAGGAGCCGATGAAGACGCGATCGATCTTGAGGTCACGCATCGCGGTGCCGGGTGTGAGGCCCATGTAGTCGAGCATGCGTTCCAAGGCGGCGCGGCGTTGGCCGTCTGGTTCGGTAGATGGGTCGGGAACGTGGCCGGTGATCGGCACGACATTTTCGGGCGAGGTGCCCCAGGTGACGAGCGGTGGGATTTCGGCGGCGTCGAGTTTGACCTCGACGTCGAATTTTGCGTCGTCGTCGGATTTCAGGGTGCGCCAGTAGTGTAGGGCGCCTTCCCAGCAGGCGGCCTTGGGCGCGTGCGGACGGCCCATCAAATATTTGAACGTTGTTTCATCGGGTGCGATCAGGCCGGCGCGGGCGCCCGCTTCGATCGACATGTTGCACACCGTCATGCGGCCTTCCATCGACAGGGCTCGGATGGCCGAGCCTGCGTATTCGATGACGT
The DNA here is from genome assembly GCA_034440175.1 of Alphaproteobacteria bacterium. GTDB lineage: Bacteria > Pseudomonadota > Alphaproteobacteria > Micropepsales > Micropepsaceae > SZUA-430. Next base: position 5,928 of record JAWXBO010000125.1, on the reverse strand, counting down.
GACCGGTGCCGCCGGCGGTGCCGATCCTGGCGATGATGGCGAGGATGATGTCCTTGGCCGTCGTGCCGGGCGCGAGTTCGCCGTCGACGGTGACGCGCATGTTCTTGGCGGGGCGGGTTTGTAGCGTTTGTGTTGCAAGTACGTGTTCGACTTCGCTAGTCCCAATGCCAAAGGCGAGTGCGCCGAAAGCGCCATGCGTGGAGGTGTGGCTGTCGCCGCAGACTATCGTTTGACCGGGCAGTGTCAGGCCTTGCTCGGGGCCGACGATGTGAACGATGCCCTGGCGGATGTCGTCCATCGCATAGTAGGTGACGCCGAATTCCCTGGCGTTGTTTTCAAGCGTTGCGACCTGGAGCGCGGACTCGGGATCAGCGATGCCCTTCGAGCGATCGGTGGTGGGGACGTTGTGGTCGGCGACGGCGATGGTGAGTTCCGGGCGGCGGACCCGGCGCTTGGCGAGGCGCAGGCCTTCGAAGGCCTGGGGGCTTGTGACCTCGTGCACGAGATGGCGGTCGATGTAGAGGATCGCGGCCTCGCCCGGCGCGTCGTGAACGAGGTGGGCGTCCCAGATTTTGTCGTAGAGGGTGGTAGGGGGGAAGGTGGTTGCGGTCATGGGGTGTTATTAGCTGCTTGCAGGCGTTTGGAAAACGGGCAAATTTGACCTTGAGATGAAAACACAAGCCGAACCAATAAAATCAGAGCGACTCTTTCTGCGCCGTTGGCGTGACGAGGATTTGGAACCGTTCGCGGCGCTCAACGCCGACCCGGTGGCCATGCGGTTCATGCCTGGAGTGATGACGCGTGCGGAGACGCTGGCTCTGATCGCGCGGATTGAAGAGCATTTTCGCGTGCATGGGTTTGGGACTTGGGCGGTCGAGGTGCCGGGTGTTGCGCCGTTCGCCGGGTATTTGGGTTTGCAGCGCGTCGGGTTTGCAGCGCCGTTTACACCAGCGATTGAGATCGGCTGGCGGTTGACGCCCGCGTTCTGGGGCCGGGGCTATGCGACGGAGGGGGCGCAGGCGGCACTTCGAACGGGTTTGAAAAATTGAATCTCGATCAAATTGTTTCGTTCACCGTGCCCGCGAACAAGGCGTCATGGTCGGTGATGGAGCGGGTCGGCATGACGCGCGATGCGGGTGGGGATTTTGATCATCCGCGACTGGCGGTGGGGCATGCGCTGCGGCGGCACATTTTGTATCGGAAGCAGCGCGTGGAGTAGTTTCCGTTTTATTCAGGTGCGTTTCCGGCAGCCCGCTGAGCAGATCCCTTGATCTTCGAATCCACTGCCGCCTGCACCCGCGCAGGCAAGCGGCTTCTTGCTTTCTGCCACCATTGTTGCGCACCGGAATTGTGGAACAACAATTCCAAGGCATGAACGGTGTCGTTGTGCGGCGAAGGGTCGATCCGGATGGCCAAGCTGTAGTTCATGATCGCATGCTCCATCATGGTCGAAAATCGCCAGCGGTCGAGGGGCTCCAGCAACTCCATGTCACGTAACCCGTCTCTGAAAATTCTTGCTGAATCCGGATCAGACGCCAGCAACACCCGAAAATTCTGAATGTCGGTGCTGACTGTAACCAGGCGAGATGCTCGCGCGGATGCTTGGTAGACGCGGAACTGCAGTGCCGCGTAGATCAGTCAGACGATGACGGCAATGCTGGCGACGATCTGGCTGGCGAAGGCGAGTTCTTCGAGTGACATGGGCTGGGCTTCCCGGGATTGGCTGGTGCTTGGTGAAGTCAGAGGGTTCACGCGACGCCACGAAGACGCGAAGATGAAAAGAACAGGCAGCGTGAAGGGTTCCCGGATTCAAATGGCCGGGCGTCACCTTATCCGTGTTGGCGTGCGTGCGCGCGCGCCCCGCGCTTCCAACACGGCACAATTCAGCCAATCAAAATCCTATGCCGCTTCGCCGGGCTTGGCGGGGCGGGGCTCTTTGCGTTCGACGATTCGGGCTTTTTTACCGGTGAGGCCTTTGAGATAATAGAGTTTGGCCCTACGGACACGGCCGCGGCGCAGGACTTCGACCGAGTCGACAAGGGGGCTGTAGACCGGAAAAATTCGTTCCACGCCTTCGCCGTAGGAGAGTTTGCGGACGGTGAAGTTCTCGTTCAGGCCCTCACCCTGGCGGCCGATGACGACGCCTTCGAACACCTGGATGCGTTCGCGGCGTTTGATCTGCTTGGTTTTTTCGTCGAGGGATTCTTCGACGACCTTGACGTTCACCTTGACTGTGTCACCGGGTTGAAAGTTTCCCTTCTTTTTGTCTTTGCCCAGGACAGCGACCTGTTCGGCTTGGAGTGTTTGCAGGAGGTTCATTTGTTTGGTCCTTTCCAAATCTAATGTTTTGTTGCCGGTCTAGCTGCACGACGCTGATAGGCGTCCCACAGTTCGGGGCGGCGGGATTTCGTGAGCTCGAGGCTTTGCGCGTGGCGCCAGTCGCGAACTTTTTGATGGTGGCCCGAGGTCAGGATGGCCGGGATTTCGCGGCCTTCCCAGACTTGAGGCCTGGTGTAATGCGGGTATTCGAGCAGGCCGTGTTCGAAGCTTTCTTCGTCGAGCGAGGCATCGGCGCCGACGACGCCAGGCTGCAGGCGCACAACGGCATCGATGAGGGTCATCGCCGCAAGCTCGCCACCGGAAAGCACGTAGTCGCCGATGGAAATTTCTTCGAGCGCGCGGGCTTCGATGACGCGCTGATCGATGCCTTCGAAGCGGCCGCAGACGAGAATGGCGCCGGAGCCCTGGGCCAAATGACGAGCGCGGCTTTGTGTGAGAGGCGCGCCGCGCGGCGAGAGCAATATCAGCGGGCGATGGCGCCGGTCGACGCTGTCGATCGCTGCGGCCACGATGTCGGCGCGCATGACCATGCCCGGTCCGCCGCCGGCCGGGGTGTCATCGACCGAGCCATGGCGATTGGTGGAATGGGCGCGGATGTCGAGTGTCTCGAGCGACCATAGGCCTTGCGCGAGGGCTTTCCCGCACAGAGACAACCCAAGCGGGCCCGGGAACATTTCGGGCTGAATGGTAAGGACGGTCGCCGACCAGGTCATGGTGGACCCTCTCGCGATTGCTGTTCGTCGCCGGCGGCGAGGACGGCAACGCCGGTTTCGGAGAGGACAAGGCGGCCTTCGTCGATGTCGACGATGGGGACCATGGAATTGGCGAAGGGGACGAAACTTGAGCGGCCGCTGGGAAGTGCGATTTCGACGAGATCGCCGGCACCGAAGTGCTGGAAGCCCTTGACCTCGCCTAACTCTGTCCCTTCATCGTTGAAGACCGGCAAACCGACCAGGTCGGTTTGATAGTATTCACCGGTGGTGGTTTCGGGCAGGTCTTCGCGTTCGACTTTCAACTCAAGGCCTTTGAGGCCCTCGGCTGCGGTGCGGCCGGTGATGCCCTCGATCGCGGCGACGACGGCATCGCCTTGCATGCGGGTATTGGCCAGCTTGAACCGGCGGCCATCAGGGACAGTGACGAGACCATAGGACGCGACGTCAAGCGGCTCCGCGGTGAAGCTTTTGATCTTCACCTCTCCCTTTAATCCGTGGGGCCCGAGTATGCGGCCCAAGAGGATTTGCCTGTCGGTCATGGCTTCTACGCTAGGCTGCCGCCTCAGCGCCCTTCTTTTCGGCGGCCAGGCGTTCGAGTGTTTTCTTGCGCGGGGCCGACTTCGATGGGTCGTTGAAGGTGGTTTTCTTTTCGGCCAGACCCACTTCGACGAGGAAGCGTTCGATACGGTCGGACGGCTGGGCGCCTTGCGAGAGCCAGTACTTCATGCGCTCCAAATCGAACTTGACGCGGTCGGCGTGGTCCTTGGTCAGAAGCGGATTGTAGTGGCCAATGCGCTCGATAAAGCGGCCATCACGCGGACAGCGCGCGTCGGCGACGACGATTTTGTAGAAGGGGCGCTTTTTTGTGCCGCCCCGGGACATTCTGATCTTCAGCATACCGAGTAATTCCTTTTCAGTTTATTCGTTGAACGCGTGACTTATCTTTTGCCGGGAAATCCCGGCGGTAATTTGAATCCTGGCGTCATGCCTGCGCCGCCAAGGCCTGGAAGTGCCGCGCCTGACGGCATTTTGGGTGCCGCGCCGCCGAACAGGGCGCTCATCAAGCCTTTGCCCTTGCCCATCTTTTTCATGACGTCGGACATCTGGCGATGCATTTTGAGCAGCTTGTTGACTTCGGAGACTTCAACGCCCGAGCCCTTGGCTATGCGGCGGCGGCGCGAGCCATTGAGGACGTCGGGCTTTTGACGTTCCTGTCTGGTCATCGAAAGGATGATCGCTTCCTGACGCTTGAGCATTTTGTCGTCGAGACCGGCGGTGGCGAGCTGGTCTTTTATTTTGCCGATGCCGGGTAGCATCGTGAGAATGCCCTGCATGCCACCCATGCGGCGCATCTGGCGCAGTTGTTCGGCCAGATCGTCGAGGTCGAAAATGCCCTTTTGCATTTTTTTGGCGAGGGCTTCGGCCTTTTCGGCGTCGATGGTTTCGGCGGCACGTTCGACCAGACTGACGACGTCGCCCTGGCCCAGGATGCGGCCCGCGATGCGTCGGGGATGGAAGTCTTCCAGAGCGTCAATTTTTTCGCCGGTGCCCAAGAGCTTGATCGGCGCGCCGGTAATCGCGCGCATCGACAGGGCTGCGCCGCCACGGCCGTCGCCGTCGATGCGGGTGAGGAAAATGCCGGAGATACCGATGCGTTCGTTGAACTGGCGCGCGACGTTGATGGAATCTTGACCTGCCAGGCTGTCGGCGACGAGCAGGGTTTCGATGGGCGAGGAGAGATCGCGGATTTCAGCGATCTCGGCCATCAGGGCTTCGTCGATATGGAGGCGTCCTGCGGTATCGAGCAGCAAAACATCATAGCCCGAGAGTTTGGCCGCTTGCAGGGCTCGCCTGGCGATGTCGGCCGGCGATTGCCCGGCGATGATGGGAAGGGTTGCGACTGAGGTTTGCTCGCCCAGAATTCTGAGCTGGTCCTGGGCGGCTGGCCTGCGCGTATCGAGCGAGGCCATGAGAACTTTTTTCTTGTCGCGATTGGTCAGGCGCAGCGCGATCTTGGCCGTCGAGGTGGTTTTGCCCGAACCCTGGAGGCCCACCATCATGATGACGGCCGGTGGCGTAATGTCGAGAGAGAGGCCTTCGCTTTCGCTGCCGAGGGTTTCGACGAGGACGTCGTGAACGATCTTGACGATCTGCTGACCTGGCGTGACCGAGCGCAAGACGTCAGAGCCGATGGCCTTTTCGCGGACTTTGACGAGGAAGTCCTTGATGACCGAAAGCGAAACGTCGGCTTCGATCAACGCGAGCCGCAATTCGCGCAGAGCCGCATCGACGTCGCTTTCGCTTAGCGCGCCGCGTCCGGTCAGGCCGTCGAAGACCGACGACAGGCGATTGGTCAGTGCGTCAAACATCTCGTCTTAAGCGCCTTTCACTCAACACAGAACGCGCCCGCGGGCGCAACGCGCTGGCGGACGTTGACCCCGGGTGATGCCCAGGGCGGACCGGCATTAGGCGATCCTTGGAATTGGGCCGGAAACTAGGGAGCCGGGTACCGAGAGTCAATGCGCCAAAAGCTGCGTTTTTCGCGCAATTTGCGAATTCCGGTTAGTGCACCAGCAAGGTAACCGGAAATTAAACGTGCGGCTGCCCTGAATGCGGCTTGATTGGCTGTTGAGCTGGGCGCGGCTTTTACTTCGATGAAGATCAGGACCTTCATGATACTGGCCAACGCAAGTCAGTCAAAGGAACGCCGGACATGGGAAGCAAAATTGCCTTATGGGTGCTGATACTGGGATTGGGAGCCGCGGGCATGATTTCGACGCTGACGTCGGTAAGTCCGCAGACAATGAATCAGGCCGTCTAAGCATTTCAACCTGTTTCGACCAGGGGAATCGGGTGAAGGAAATCACGCGGCGAT
>JAWXBO010000124.1:0-2749 GCA_034440175.1 Alphaproteobacteria bacterium | reverse complement strand
TGACGTGCAGGCGGTGTGCTCGGGCTTTGTGTATGCGCTGGCGGTTGCAGACAATTTCATCAAGGTAGGGCAGGCGAAGAATTGCCTTGTCATCGGGGCTGAGACTTTTTCCCGGATTCTCGACTGGAGTGATCGCACGACATCGGTGTTATTCGGTGACGGCGCCGGGGCACTGGTGCTTTCGGCGGGCGGGGGCGAAGGCACCCCCGCCGACCGCGGTGTCTTGACCACGCACTTGTTTTCCGACGGACGCCATCACGATTTGCTCTATGTCGATGGCGGACCATCCAAGACAAAGACGACGGGTGTCTTGCGCATGGAAGGCAAGGAAGTTTTTCGCCAGGCGGTGACGAAAATGTCGGAAGCCATCGACGCATCCCTCAGCGCCTGCGGGTTGACGGCGCAGGATATCGATTGGTTTGTGCCGCATCAGGCCAATCAGCGCATTCTGGACGCAACCGCGCGCAAAGTCGGTGTGCATCCCTCACGCGTGGTTTCAACGGTTGCCCATCACGCGAACACATCGGCGGCCTCCGTGCCGTTGGCGCTGGTTACCGCCATCAAAGACGGGCGCATCAAACCCGGCCACCTCGTCCTGATTGAGGCGATGGGCGGAGGCTTCACCTGGGGTTCGGCGCTGATCCGCTGGTAGAATTGCCCGCTATCTCACTGATATTGACGGCATTTCGTGTGGGACCTACCTTGGCCCATGTTGAGTCGCCAAGTGACTCGGCTACAGCGGAGGCCCCAGTGAGCGAAACTTTGACCCGGCATAACCTTGCCGAAGCGGTCTATGCGCAGGTCGGCCTGTCGCGCAACGAGTCGGCCGATCTGGTCGACCGGGTGCTCGAAGAAGTATCCGCACGTTTGATCCGCGGTGAGGTGGTGAAGCTCTCGTCTTTCGGCACGTTTGCCGTACGCTCCAAAGGCGGGCGAATCGGGCGCAATCCGAAAACGGGCGAAGAAGTGCCGATCAGTCCGCGCCGTGTGCTGGTTTTCAGGGCCAGTCACGTTTTGAAGGCAATGATCAACGAGGGGCTGGCCACAGACGCCGTCGCCACTCCAAATGGCGGGACGAAATGAGCGACGCACATCGAATTGAAAAAGCACACGATGCCTTCCGTACGATCTCCGAAGTGTCGGAGGGGCTTGATGTGCCGCAACACGTGCTGCGCTTTTGGGAAGCAAAGTTCACGCAGATCAAGCCGCTGAAGCGGGCAGGCGGGCGGCGCTACTACCGGCCGGATGATATCGATTTGTTGAAAGGCATTCGCGCCTTGCTTTACGGCGAAGGCCTGACGATCAAGGGCGTGCAGAAAGTTCTGCGCGAGCAGGGGGCAAAGCACGTGGCCGAAATGGGCCGCATGGGCGTGAAAGAAGCCAACGCAAAGCGCGATGGCATGGTGTCACCTGAAGACGTGGCGCCGATGCCCGAACCATTATTCGGACGCGCAACGCCGTCGCTTGAGCACGTCAATATGTCGGCGGAGAACCCCAGCGAGACACTGCTGGCGGAACAGCGCGAGCGGCTGGAAAATGTGCTCGACGATTTGCTGAATCTGCGGGAAATGCTGCAAACGCGGCCCAAGCTGGCGCACGGCAAGGCGGTTGCGGCGGAGTAGTTGTTAGCCAAATTCTCCTGATGCTTGAGGCAGCTCACCGGCCGCACAACTGGGCGGTGTGCGGGTGCGCACGCAGGCCTTTATTTGATTACGGTGTGTCTCGAAAGCCCTTGAGTGTGCTGCCCTTTGAACGCAAGATGACTCTTGGGTCCATGTTGCATTTGTGCGCATGAAGCACGTTTAGGGGAGTTAAAGCATGAAAAAATCAATTTTGGCCGCGACAGTTGCGGCAGCCGCACTCGCGATGAGTTCCGGAACGGCATTGGCAGATGCGACTGTGTTTGCCGGACACTATGTCGGCGTTGACATCGGCTATGGTTCGGGCGAGGCGAATTCCGAAAGATACGGGGCCACCCCTGCGTACGGTAGCACTCAACTGGATGCGGACCTCAACGGCGTCAGTTTTGGCGCTCACGCGGGTCACAACATGTTGTTGGGAACGATGTGGATTATTGGTGTCGAGGCCGGAGTCAACTATTCAGGACTTGAAGGCGACGACAATAGCAGTGGCGGCGACAACAACGAATTCGCTGCCGACTGGGAAGCGTCACTGCAAGGCCATGTTGGATTTTCGATCAACAATCATACGATGCTCTATGCGACGGGCGGCTATTCCTGGCTTGGCGGCGACTCGAACGTGACAAACGCGCCGATCGAATCGGTGTCCGAGACATTTTCGGGCTGGACTGTGGGTGCTGGCGTTGAAGTGATGCTTGCGCCAAATTTGTCCGGCCGTTTGCAATATCGCCATACCAACTACGATGCTGAAAACCTGGTGTTCCCGATCAATGGGTACAACATGGAAACCGGTCCTTCGGTCGACGACGTGAGCCTCGGACTTTCCTGGCGGATGTAATTGCCCGCTGGGCTTTTCGACTAAATCGGGCTGCGAGCGAGATCTCGCAGCCTTTTTTGCGGCTTCTCTGGGGCCGGCGATTGCCCCCAACAAAGGCATTTGCATCCGTTGCCTGCACGCGCCTATATTGCGCACCCCAAAGGCGCACGGTCGTGATTGTTTCCGGACCGGCGCCCAAAGTGTCGGAGCGTAGCGCAGCCTGGTAGCGCACCAGTCTGGGGGACTGGGGGTCGCAGGTTCAAATCCTGTCGCTCCGACCAATGGTTTCAAT
>JAWXBO010000123.1:0-16209 GCA_034440175.1 Alphaproteobacteria bacterium | reverse complement strand
GGTTTGGGCGGCATGGGGGAGGTTATAGGGGGCGAGAGGATTGCGGTCGATACCCGCATAGTTGTCGGCCAAAAAAAACCCGGCAACTTATGTGCCCCCGTCATATTTGGTTGATCTGCTTGAGAAGATTTGGGGGTAAGGCTATGTCCCAGGGCGAGCGATTGATATCGGGCGTGCATGCGGATGGAGGCGGCACCCTTGACATTGTTTCTATTATGTTCTATTTGATTTTTTTCCGCAATTACTTATATTTTAACTTCGATCAACATCCGCAAACTATAGTCGTTCGTGTCACCTGTTTGCGAAGTAAATGGCAAGGATAAGCCGTTTTTCTCAAAATTAAATGCGAAAACTGTCACCAAGAATTTGCACAGTGTCACCTGAGTTGTCACGCCACTGATGGCGCCAGCACTGCGGAGGTGACGGTGACGGCGCATAGAAGCAGGATTGACAGTACGAGCAGGACTTCGGCGAGACGGTTGAGAAAGTTCATTTGGTTTTCTCCAGTCATCGAGGGGCTGACTGCTTTAAAGGTAGCCGTGAATTCGCGTTGCTGTCAGAGTCGCAAGCGCATGCCTGCCATGCATCGCGACCGAGATTGTTTTTGCGATGTCACAATTGTGATGTGCAGCGCGCGGCGTTGTGGCGTGCGTGCCGCGCGTGCAGATTGTTCCGGCCGAGAGCGATGCCGGCGAAATTGCCAACAATTGCAAGCGTTTCGCGCTATAGATCGGGTGACACTTTGATGACGCCAATGGGGTGTGTCACACTTCGTCTGAATCAGAGTTACGGAAATGACATCAACCGACGCGAAACATTTCGCCACAAAGTTCACGAATGTTTGTTCGTTCGTGAGCTGGCTCCAAACGCTTGTTAGACTGCCGGCGCGGACTTCACATGGCGCCAAACACCGATCACCCCGAGTGCCAGCATCACGTGGACGGCGATCACTGGGGGCCAGCCGATGAGGTAGAGAATGTCGTTAGCGAGGCCGGGTTTGAAGGGGCCGCCGCCGAAGGCGAGGCCTCTCGTGCCGAGCATAGCGTGGAAGTAGGTAGGGATGGTGAACAGCCAGGTGGTGATGACCGCGCTCCAGAAGAAGATGCGGTGTTGGAGCGCAGGGAGGTGGAGGAATCTTCCGCCGAGACCGAGGGCCATCAGGAGCAGTCCCTGGGTAATGGCTTCCATGTGGACCATGCGCCAGGCACGCGCGTCGCCGGGGACCTGGAGGTCGATGGCGGGGATGATGGGCCAGAGGACAATTTCGCCTAACAGCGCGAAGAACCAGTGCCAGCCGACGAAAACGGCGAAACAGAACAAGCCGATGCCGTTGAGAAACAGCTGGGCACGCAAGCGTTCGGGCATTGCGGTCATGGGTGGTCCTTCAAGCTGTGCGTGGAATGGGGATCGGTGAGGCGAGTTTGCCGGTGTCGAGGTCGCCGAGGTTGTCGCTGCCTTCGCGGTGCTGGCGCCACCATTCCCGTACCCAAGACGGGTCGGGGACTTCGCGCGGGTCGTAGCCGGGGCGCATGACGCGCAGCAGGCGCGGGATGAGCCTGGCAAAGATGCGGGCGAGCAAGCGGTAAAGCGCGAGGCGCGAGGTCCCGGTGAACCAGCGGCCGTCCTCGATCAGCAGTGCACGGTAGCCTTGGCGGGTGCGCGCCATGATGTGGATCATGGCGTAGAACAAGCCATAGATGCGCCAACGGTAACGGCCGTCGAGCGCTTTGAAGACGTCGTAGGTGGCGCATTTGTGTTCGATCTCTTCGACGAAGTGCCACAAGATCAGCGACGACACGGCGGGGTCGGCGTTGCCGAAGAGAAACTCGCGATCCTCGACCAGCATGTGGCCGATGGTCAGTGCCATCGCCTCGAAACCTTCGGCGTAGGCGATGTTGAAGGTCAGCGAGCGCGTGCGGGCGAAAGCGTCGTAGTCGGCCTTCAGAAGCGCTTCCATGTGCGGCACAGCTTTGTAGCCGAGCTCGGCGAGGTGCTTGTTGAATTGCTGATGCTGGCGGAAGTGGGTGGACTCCTGGCCGATATAGAGATCGACTTCTTCGAGCAGTGTTCGGTCAGTGATTTGCGCGCGCGCCTTGCGCATGGTTTCGATCACATAGGATTCCAGGTAGGGCATGGCGAGTGAGGCGGCGTTGACGATGTGGCTGAACTCCGGGTGCGCAGGGTTCCACCAGGCCTTCAAGCTATCCGAAAAGGCAAAACGCATCCGGCGCACGATGATGGGCGGATCGAGGGATGAAATGGTAATCCTCCGGCGCAAGCCCTTTGTGGACGACTGGGAGGAGTTTACACGATTTGTGCATCGGCGGCGAGCGGGCTATTCAATCTCGGGTTCTTCGGCCGGGGGTTCTTCGCTTTCCGGTTCATCAGCACTGTCGTCTGAGCTGGATGCCGGGGCGGCACTGACTGTTTTCCTGCGTTTTTGACTTTTTAATTTTTCTTGTTGGGCGGTAAAGCGGATGTCGTCCGGCGCCAGGGCGGAATTGTTACTTTGGGCTGAGCCCGAAAAAAAATAGAGACCGAGGAGAGTTGTGCAGGCTACGGCAAAGAGGATCGCGTGAACGATTTGTCTGTCCATGGGTTGTCTGACCGTTGATTGCCAAGCTGACCGGGACGCTAGGCGAAATGAGTTAATGTTTGCTCAATCTTTGAAATGCCACCATCAGCGCCAAACAATTAGCAGCGCAATTTCAGTGCAGATGATGGCGAATAAAAAGGCAAAGAAAAGCCATTGCGTACGCTTGTCCAGCCAGTCCCAATCTCTAGCTTGGCCATAGGCTTGGACGCCTTCTGAGGCGGCGAAAAGGCCGAAAGCACTGGCGACGGCCGGCAATCCTGCGGGACCCGCAATGCCTAGCCACAGAAGCCCGCGGCTGGCCAAGTGGTTGGCAAAAACAAGGCTGCGTTCAATGAAAAAGGCGCTCCAATTGGCACGGTCCTTTGTCTTTGTTGGCGAGCGGGCGAAATGTGCGGACAGGGCAGCTGGAAGCAGGACGATGAACTCGGCCAATGCGGCCCCTAAAGCTGCGACCAATGCGTCCGCAAAGACAGCGCCCCAAAACCAAAATGCCAGCGCGCAGAGCCCCATTTCGCAGATCGAGGACCACACGCCTGAAAGTCCGGCTGCGGCCCAATCTTGCAGCGCGATATTCGTCGAGCGCTGGACCAGGAAGTCAGCGACGATCTTGAGGACAATGGCGAGTGCCCAACTGGCGGCGCCGATGAGTAACCAACCCCAAATCGACATGAGTCGTACTATGGGGAGGACTTCGGGTCTTGTCGAGGAAGGGCGGCTACAGGTTTCGCTGCAACAAGCCCGGAAATTCGATCAAATCCGGCGTAAATCACAATTAGTGCGGCAAGGCTGCAACCGCATATCGAGCTGGAGTGCTATGATGGCCCACAGGATTTCCGAGTCCTTGGCCGAACGGATCAACAGCGGACACGCGGCGGCGCAAGAGAAATGAAGGTGATTTGAAATGTGGAAAAACATCATCATCGGCATAGTCGTTTTGGCGGGCATTGTCATCGGTGGCGCTTACGTGCTGCCACAGAACGCGCACGTTGAAAGGGTCGAGATCATCAAGGCTGCCCCTGATGAGATTTTCACCATCGTCAATGATTGGACCCGGTTCAACGAGTGGTCGCCCTGGGCGCAGCTTGATCCCAATGCGAAGTACACCATCGATCCGCTGCGGCCACCTTCAGGTAAGGGTGCCAGATTTTCATGGACAAGCGAAGATCCGAATGTCGGCAATGGTTCCCAGGAAATTGTCGAAAGCGAGCCGTTCAAACTGATCAAAACGAAACTGGATTTCGGTTCGGAGGGTTCGGGATACTCGACATTTACATTTGAGCCTGTCGATGGCGGGACGCGTGTCGTGTGGGCGTTTGACACGGATTTGGGGATGAACCCGGTGTCGCGTTATGTTGGTCTGATGTTCGACTCGTGGATTGGGAAAGACTATGAAGCGGGTTTGGCGCGCTTGAAAGCATTGGTAGAAGCGCAGTCGAATGCTGCGACGCAGGCGGCGTTGGCGGCACCTGGCGGCGCGGCCCCCCCTGACATTGAGTTGTCTGGAACGGCTGATCCCGCCAAGGGGCCTGAAATTGTGCGCGTTGGGGCCAAGGTTGTGGTTCTCACCCGGGCGAGCGCCAAATCAAATGACGAAGCCGCCCTTTCAGCCGCACTGGGAGGGGCCTATCAAAAGCTCCTGACTTACGCAGAGGCGAACGGGCTGGAGGTCGGGGGGCCGCCGCTTGCGGTTACAATCTCGCACAGTGCAGACGGCGACTGGGTGTTTGATGCGGCGATGCCGCTCAACTCGATCCCGGCTCTAACGCCTGTACCCGCAGATGGTGTGAAAGTTGGAGAGACTTATGCCGGGCGCGTGCTCAAGGTCACGCACAAGGGACCCTATCTGACCCTAAAGAACACCTATGACCGGCTGCACACCTATGCGGCCGAGCATAAACTGAAAGAAAAAGCGATATCGTGGGAGGAATATGTCAGCGATCCCGGCGAAACCCAGGATGCCGATTTGCTGACCAATGTTTACCTGGCCGTCGAGTAAAGTTGCAGCATCATTCCTTTTCGCAGGATTGAGCCTCTGGTTTGCCGGCCACGAGTAAGGTTGCATTGGGACCATTCATCCAGAATACGGTGGCGCCGTCCGAGTATTTTTGACCTTCGCTCGCCGGAACAGATTTGAGTGGAACTTCGCGTTGCATGAAAGCAAGAATGATCGCCTTTCCGTCGTCACCGACAGGGCGAACGACAATGCGTCCTGAGTCTTCACACTTGAAGGTGGCTGGCCGGGTCGCCATCATTGGTGGCACGACCAGCGGCGACTGGCCGACATCCGAGCGTTCATCAGGGTCAACGCAAGCGGTCAATGCCAGGAGCGCTGTGCAAAGCATGATGGTGCGGTTAAAGCGTTGATCGAGCACGGGAAGGCCTCGCCTGTTGAGGTGGAGGGCCTGTGGTAGCAGGATGCCCTTGTGCGCGGCAAGTACGGCGCGCGGACTATTTTAGACGGGCGTCGAGGCGGATTTTTTCCAAGGCGCCGCAATAGGCCTGATTGTTGCGGCTCTTGCTGAAGTTTGCACCTGCCCCGAGAATGTTTGCGCCGATGTCACCGGCGTTGAGCATGTCGAGACGACCGGCGCCGTGGGCCAAGTTGAGATCATCTACCAAGGTCGTCAATTTGCCCGCGACATCTTGAGCGGTGGAGCACGAGCCGGCGACGGATTGCTCGCAGGCCGAGAGTCCTATTGCAAGGCCGGCCACGAAAAATACTGAAACTACATTTTGCTTCGTGGCCATGCTTACTCATACCAATCGTTAGAGACCTAGGGTGCCGGAGTTCCCGGCGAAAGCCAACTGGGTCTTTGGGGGGAAATGGCCCGTTACCATGAAATCTTTGACAGGATACAGTTTGATGCGTTCGGTCAATTTGCCACCTGCGTAGAAGTTAAACGTCATTGTTTTCCGGCTGGGATCAAAGACAAAAAGGGGAGCAAATCCACCCGCGCGGGTAATGATATTGTTCTTGAAGTCGACTTTCCCCAATGGAGCGTGTTTCCATTCTTCAGGCAACATTGCCTTGATTTTTTGAGTTAAATTCAAGCGTTCAGGCAGGGACGTATCAACAACTTGCACAGACAATGCCGTCGCGTGGATCACATTGCCCTTATCAACCTGCAGGCGAACGGCAACAAGCCAATTCGCAGATTGAGAAAAACCCTCCCAACGGCCCGCGGGCGCTTCGGCGCTACTGCAACCGGCAACGACGAGTGCCAGCAGCGATATGATGAGTGTAAAGCGGCAATGCGCGAGCATGGCGGCCTCCTGAGCACGACAAGGGGTCTATTGTCGGGCCTGGGCACTAACGAAAGTTTAACTGGCATTAACCTGTCAGCCTGAGACTGGCTTTTATTTGAGAAGCGGGGTTCGAATCGGCTAGAAAGCTGTCTCATTTTTGGAAAGTGGATTAATTTGATGAGCGGGCCACAAGCACTGCCCCCGGGCTTTTTGTCCAATGCGCTGGGGCGAATTAAGCCGTCGCCGACGATTGCGGTGTCGCAAAAAGCGCGCGATCTGATCGCGCAAGGCCGCGATGTCATTGGCCTTGGTGCCGGCGAGCCGGACTTTCCCACGCCCGACAATATCAAGCAGGCCGCGTTTCGTGCGATCGAGCGCAACGAGACCCGCTACACGGCGGTCGAGGGCATTCCCGAACTGCGCAAGGCGATTGCAGACAAGTTCAAGCGCGAGAACGGGCTCGACTATAAACCATCGCAGACGATGGTGTCGCCGGGAGGCAAGGCGATCATCTTCAATGCCTTTCTGGCGACACTCAATCCGGGTGACGAGGTGATCGTTCCTGCACCCTATTGGGTAAGCTATCCCGACATTGTTCAGTTGTGCGGTGCGACACCTGTCATCGTCGAAACGAACGAGGCTGGCGGATTCCGCCTGACCCCAGAGCAATTGGCCAAAGCGATTACGCCCAAGACGAAGTGGCTGATGCTCAATGCGCCGTCGAACCCAACGGGGGCTGCCTATTCGGCGGCACACCTGAAAGCACTGTCGGCAGTCTTGCTGGATCATCCCCAGGTTTGGGTGTTGACCGATGATATGTACGAACACATCCTCTATGACGGATTCGAGTTCGCAACGATTGCCCAGGTTGAGCCAAGGCTCTACCCGCGAACGTTGACGATGAATGGCTGCTCGAAGGCCTATTCGATGACGGGCTGGCGCATCGGTTATTGCGCTGCTGCGGAACCGCTGATCAAAGCCATGGCCGCAATCCAGTCGCAGTCGACGACAATGGCCACTTCGGTGAGCCAGTGGGCCGCGGTGGAGGCCCTGAGCGGGACCCAGGATTTCATCCGGCCCCGGGCAGCAATTTTTCAGAAACGGCGTGATCTGTTGGTGTCGATGCTCAACCAGGCCAAGGGGATCAAGTGCCCGACGCCTGAAGGCGCATTTTATGTGTATCCCTCGTGCGCGGGCACAATCGGCAAAGTGGCATCTTCGGGGCGAACGATCCACAATGATGAAGGGTTCGCGGCTGAACTGCTGGAGGCCGAAGGCGTGGCCGTTGTGCACGGCGCAGCCTTTGGGCTTTCGCCGTATTTCCGCATTTCATATGCGGCTTCGGACGAAATCCTGGAGCAGGCCTGCCAGCGCATTCAAAGATTCTGCGCCGGGCTTCGTTAAGAGAGTTTTCGCTTGCGCTCGCCTGCAATTGGTTGAAACGTTGGGGCGCCCGGTTGGTGAGGGCGTAAATCGTTTTTGGTTGCGCTTCCCGGGCAAACAGGGAGCAACCTCATGGCAGAGACGAACGATAAGGGGGGACATGGGCCGCGTTGCGTGGCCCTGGTCGGACCTCAAGGAAGCGGCAAGACAACGCTGCTCGACAGTATTCTTTGGTCTACCGGCAAACTTACCCGAAAGGGCAGTCAGGCGCAGAAAAATACGGTTGGAGATTCTTCGGCTGAAGCGCGCGAGCGGCTGATGAGCGTGGAAATCACTTCAGCGTCGACGGCATTTCTGGGCGATCATTTTACGTTTCTTGATTGTCCGGGTTCGATTGAGTTTCAACAAGAAACGCTGAACGCGCTGGCGGGTGTCGATGCGGCGGTCGTGGTGGCTGAACCGGATCCGGCGAAAGCCGCGTTGCTGCAACCGCTTTTGAAGCGGCTCGTCGATCTGGGCATTCCGCACTTTCTTTTCATCAACAAAATCGACAAGGCGCAAGGCCAAATTCGGGAATTGCTTGCCGCATTGCAGCCGGCGTCGGCGCGTCCGCTGGTGTTGAGGCAAGTGCCGATCTGGAAGGATGGGATCGTTACCGGGTTTGTTGACCTGGCGCTGGAGCGCGCCTTTGTTTATCGCGAGCACGCGGCCTCGGAGGTGATTGCCATTCCATCGGAAGTCGCCGACCGTGAACACGAGGCGCGCTATCAAATGCTCGAGAAGCTCGCCGACTACGACGATCATCTCATGGAAGAGTTGCTGTCGGATATTGAACCGCCGCGCGATGAGGTGTTTGCCGATCTGACGCGTGAACTGGCAGAGGGCAAGATCGTGCCGGTGCTGATGGGCTCTGGCGAGCGTGACAATGGTGTGCGGCGCTTGCTGAAGGCCCTGCGTCACGAAGTGCCGGATGTTTCAAAAGCGGCACTGCGGCAGGGGTTGACCGGCCACGGCGAAGATCCGGTCGTGCAGATTGTCAAGACGTTGCACGGCGCGGGCGGAAAGCTCTCGCTGGCGCGCGTGTTTCGCGGCATCCTCAAAGATGGTGCTACACTGGTGCGTAGCGATGGAGCGGAAGAGCGGGCGTCGGGTCTGTTTTCCATGATGGGTGAGAAAGCGACAAAAATTCCCGGGGCGGGGGCTGGCGATCTGGTCGCCATCGGCCGCCTTGAGAAAGCGCAAACGGGCGACACGTTGACGGCGCACCGGGCGATCAAAGCGCTCAAGCGGCCAGAGGTGCTGCCGCCGGTTTACAAGTTTGCGATCAAGGCAGCGAACCGCAATGACGATGTGAAACTTTCAGCAGCCATTGCCAAATTGCGAGAGGAAGATCCAGGCATTGTCTTTGAACAGGTCGCCGAGACCCACGAGGCGGTGCTGTCGGGCCAGGGTGAGGTACATTTGCGCACCGCTTTGGCGCGCGCTGAACGCAAGTTCGGTCTGAAATTGGCCACGCAGGTATCACATGTGGGTTATCGCGAAACGATCCGCAAATCGACCGAACAGCGTGGCCGACACAAAAAGCAGTCGGGCGGACACGGCCAGTTCGGCGATGTGATGTTGCAGATCAAACCCTTGCCGCGTGGTGGCGGGTTTGAGTTTCTTGATGAGATTGCAGGCGGTGTTGTGCCCAGGCAATTCATACCTTCGGTGGAGAAAGGAATTCGCGACTATCTTCATCGCGGTCCGCTGGGGTTTCCAGTCGTTGATGTGTCGGTGGCCTTGACTGATGGCAGTTACCACAGCGTCGATTCCAGCGATGCTGCCTTCCAGATGGCGGCGAAAACAGGCATGTCGGAAGGGATGGCCAATTGTTCACCGGTTTTGCTTGAGCCCATAGTGTCGGTTGACGTGCATACGCCGAGCGATCACACATCGCGGATCAATCAAATCATCACCGGCAAGCGTGGGCAATTGCTCGGGTTTGACGGGCGGTTGGACTGGCCAGGCTGGGACACGGTCAAGGCACATATTCCAGAGTCTGAATTGCAAACGCTGATCGTCGAGTTGCGATCCGCTACACAGGGAGCGGCGACGTTTACCTATAAGTTCGATCATTTGGCCGAACTGGTCGGTAAGCTTGCCGAACAGGCTATTTCATTGCGGGCGCAGGCGCACGCGGCGTAGTTTCCCTCATATTTTGGCGCGCGAGCGGGTGTTCCATTTTCGCTCGCGCCTCTGTGATTGGTCCGTGCACGCATTTGGCCCGTATCTGTTGCACTGAACGGAGGTTGTCTCATGGTCAATCGCAGAGCCCTTTTGAGTGGTGCAGGCATATTGGGAGTGTTGTTCGTTGCGCGCAGTTTGCCGGCGGCTTCGGGTCCACGGTTTGAAGTCACAAAAACCGAGGCAGAGTGGCGGCGTACATTGACGCCAGCGCAGTACTATGTGCTGCGCGATCAAGGTACGGAGCGTGCCGGGTCGAGCCCACTGGACCGGGAAAAGCGCCGGGGGATTTTCCATTGCGCTGGATGTGATCTGCCCGTGTATTCGTCACAGACCAAGTACGACAGCCGCACCGGGTGGCCAAGCTTTTGGCAGCCGCTGGCCAATGCCATCGGTACGTCAACCGAAAAAGGTTTTTTTGATGTGCGCACCGAGGTTCATTGCCGAAGGTGCGGCGGGCATCTTGGTCACGTCTTTCCCGACGGGCCGGCGCCGACTGGCCTGCGCTATTGCATGAACGGTGTGGCAATGATTTTCAAAGCGGCGGTGTCATGACGAAACAGATTTCGGTCTTCCGGATACTGGCGTTGACGGTTATTGCCGGCGCTGCGGTGCTGGGTTTTCAAGTCATGGGCGAGGGTGCTGGTGTGAAGGCCGCTCAACCAGTTGTGGCACCGGGAACGGAAGTTGCCATATTTGCAGGCGGGTGCTTTTGGTGCGTTGAGGCGGATTTTGACAAGGTGCCAGGCGTGATTTCGACGATTTCGGGTTACATCGGCGGGCGTACGGCCAATCCCAATTATCGTGAGGTTTCAAGTGGCGGCACCGGGCACGCTGAGGCGGTGAAGATTGTGTTTGATCCCAAGCGGGTCACCTTCGACCAGTTGCTCTACGTGTTTTGGCGTACGGTTGATCCGGTGACAAAGAATGCGCAATTTTGCGATTATGGCGACCAATATCGAACAGCCATCTTTTATGGGAATGAGGCTCAAAGGCTGATTGCGCAGGCGTCGAAGGCTGCACTGGAAAAATCAGGCCGGTTGAAGCGTCCGATCGTCACTGAAATTGTTGCGGCCGGGCCGTTCACTTCCGCCGAGGGCTATCATCAGAACTATTACCAGACGAATTCGTTCCGCTATAATCTCTATCGCTTCAATTGTGGCCGCGATGCCCGTCTCAAGGAATTGTGGGGAGCGGAGGCGGGCGGAGGTGCGCATTGATGGGGATTTATGAAGGCTGAACTTTATGACGAACTGGCGCGCCAGGCGCGCGGGCTCCTGGAGGACGAGCGCGACCTGATCGCCAATGCCGCCAATGTTGCGGCGCTGATCTGGCAGATTGTTCCCGATCTCAACTGGGCGGGATTTTATTTCCTGAAAGGCGGAGAGCTGGTGCTTGGGCCCTTTCAGGGCAAGCCCGCCTGCGTACGCATTGCGGTGGGTAAGGGCGTTTGCGGCACGGCGGTGGCCCTTCGGGAAACGATGCTGGTCGAAGATGTGCATGCGTTTGCGGGACATATTGCGTGCGATGCGGCGTCGAACTCGGAACTGGTGGTGCCGCTGATCAAGGGTGGTGTGGTGCGCGGGGTGCTGGATATTGACAGTCCGCTTTTGGCCAGGTTCGATAGTGCTGACCGGACGGGCTTTGAGGCGGTGGTGCAGCTGTTCGTTGCGGGAACGGATTTCTGAGAATGCTTGAGCTTCGACCCAATTGCGAAAGCTGCGACCGCGATCTGCCGCCGGAGTCGCGCGAGGCAATGATTTGCTCGTTCGAGTGCACTTTTTGCGTTGCGTGCGCCGGGGGAAAGTTGAAGGGCCGATGTCCAAATTGCGCGGGCGAGCTTCTTCGAAGGCCGGTCAGGCCGACGGAGACGCTGGTGAAGTTTCCGGCATCAACGAAACGGTTGGTGAGGCAGCCAGGTTGATGGCCGCTATTACTCATTCGTATCACATCTAGGCGAAGAGGTTCCGCGCTAAGACTAACGGCCGTCTCGCGTGGCAACGCGCGTTGCAAACAATAGAGCGGCTGCCAAAGCGATGAGCCCCAAAGGCCAAAGCAATTGCAGAAACCCGCGCCAAAAAGCTCGAACCAATAAGTCCGTTACCCGTTCACGAAGCGTAATGTACAAGGTGGTTTGCGCCACCGCTCCTTTCACGTTTTCGAGCCACGAGTTCCAGTGCCAATTTTGCGCGCTTCGGCGTTGACTCTCTGCTTCGCAGTTTACTTCCTTGGCCTCTTGCCGGCGTATGTAATCGTAGATCGCGCATCGGTTAATTTTGGCGAGTAGCAGCCCGATTAATGCGGTCTTGCAGCGCTGAAGTTCCAGTTTGTTTGAGTTCGAATCCCGCGTTGTGGTTGCGCAGCTCTTGGCAAATTGGGCTGGATCGCTCGCACCTAGATTTCCAACTGCGGAACGCACTCCTGTAAAGTCGAATGCTGTTAACTCCTGTTCTTTCTTGGTGATCTCAACAATTAGGGGTCTGCCGGTGAACGATGTTACGCGTTCGGACGGCGTCTCTTTGTCTGCGGAAAATGAAGGACACATCGGGAGCAATTTGCCACTTGAATCATTGGGGTCAGGATAACTTGGAGCTGCTGCTGGCTCATCTTCGTTATTCTCGTTCTTTTGTTGTTGCTGTGGCACAAGCTTTAGGCGAAACGAGCAAACGCTATTGGGATCGCGTATTTCCATCGGCAAAGTGAGCAGATTGTCTTGGGTGTGTTCGCCTGTGGAGTTCAATTCCACATAAACCGTCCAAATCACCCACATCACGGCTGCAATGACGGTCAGTGCAGGCCGTGCCCAGGTTGCGCAGCGCCTGCATCGTCAAGATATGAAAATAGGCTAGACGCGTTGCCTAAAGTGCCCAAGCGAAAGTCGCCGGCGAAGATACCGCTCGACGCTGTGACTTCGCCGACGCCTCCAGAACCCAGCCCGGCCGACAAGCCTGCAGCCGATCAATCCGAGCCACGGCCGAACTGAGGAGAAATACACATGTTTGCTCCGAGCGCAGTTCGCGGACTTTTCGTGGTAATGGCGCTCCTGGCTTTGCCCAGTGGCGAAGCGTCAGCAGATATTTTCGACATGCCAATCGTTGCGGAGCCGTTGCCTGAATTGCGCAATCCGTCGCGCTGCGAAAGTGTGGCGGGGTGCAGGGATTCTGACAGGTCTGGGCGGCGGCATCTCGGGGTTGTTCTGGATTGCAGCGGGCGCAAGCGTGGGGCGGCGCATACTTTGCGTGAAGCCGTGCGGCGGGTGCCGGTCAACGGTGAGATTTTGATTTTAGGGACCCCGCCCGGGCGAACTTGTATTGCCGATGGGACGGTGATCACCAAGCCGCTGACGATCCGGCTGCTTGATGCCATTGGCAGTGCCTATATCGAAGGCCGGACCACCGGTTCGGAGCCGTCCACCGATCCCCACGCCGAACGCAGGGCCTCGTGTCTTGAGGTGAATCTTCCGGTCGGCGATTCGCTGAAGATCATCGGTGTGAATTTCGTGGTCAGGGGCGGAAAGCTGCCATGCGTCAAAGTTCTGGCGGGCACGGTTGAGGTCAGCCGGTCAAGAATTGATTCCCGGGGGACACGATGGGCCTTCGATGTGAGCAATTCCGGGCGCCTTGTGCTGGAAGACAGCAAGATTGAAACGGACGGTGGCGACGTGCATGCGCGGCGGGCCGTGGTGGAAATGCGCCGCGTCGATATTCAGTTGGAACGCGGACGGCGGGGCATAGGTGCTTCGCTCACCGGCGCCGACGGCGTTGTCAGCGAATTGTCCGTCATTGGCGGTGAGGTTGGGCTTGTTGCCAGCAGCGGTTCGCGCGGCTTGCTTGTCGAAAATCCGGTGATTTCGGATGCCGGTGTCGGGATCGAGGTTGTTGGGCAAGCGGGTCAGGGGGCGGTGACGATACGCGGGGCAAATATTCAACGATCCATCGTTGGTGTTTGGGCCAGGAACAACGCGCGGCTTGAGTTACTTGGCGGAAATATTCGCCAGAGCGAAAAAGTCGGTATCTTCATCGACAATAGCGGTGCCATCGTTCGCGGCATGGCACACGTTGATGGCGGCATCTACGCCGTGGCGATCAGCCGTTATGAGACGACGCCGCCCGTCAAGACCGCGCCGACTCCGCCTGTGTCGAAACTGTGCGAGGGTCCACCGAATTGGGGAGACGAGAGCGAAGATGGCTATCAGGGCGGCGCTGAGGGCGAGAGTTGCGACTATATCGGTTCGCTGAGTGCCGGCCTCAGCCGGCTCGACTCGCGGCACAGTATGTCGGGCGTGCAGATGTCCGATGCATCGCCGCTGGGCCTGATTGACATCGATCAGAACACACTTGGGCCCGCGCGCGAGGCCGTCATCAAATTGGCGGAGGACGCCAAGATCTGGCAAATGGTGCGGATCACCAACAATATTCTGGATTGCGGCAAAGCCTCGTGCAGTAGCGGTAAAACGCGCCACGTGGAGGATCGCGGCAATCGTTGCACCAGCAGTGGCTGGTTCGGGTCTTGCCGCTAGGCATTCTATTGCGCCAAAAAAAGTCGGCCGGACCGTCTGGGGTAGCACGGTCCGGCCTCGTCACGCCTCGTCTGCCAGTGCGTTGGTTGACACTGGCGGGCTAGTGCCGGAGAGGGGAGTCTCCGGTGCTGAATGTTATTCAGCAATAGTCAGATAGGTATGGCCGGGCTCACTTCCAAGGCGAGTGGGTGCGTCATTTCTTCAACTAATATTGCCATTCACGCGCTTGTGAAACCAGGAAATCCCTGAAAACTGCGACTCGTTTCGAGCCGCGCAGATTTTCGGGATAGCACAGGTAAACCTCGTAATTCGGGCCGGGTGTTTCCTGGAGCACGCGCACGAGTTTGTCGTTGTCGGCCGTGAAATAGTCCGGCAGGGCGCCCAGGCCGATGCCCTGTTCGATCGCTTTGCCCATGGCGATGATGTTGTTGACACATAGCGCGGCAGGACGGGCATGGCCGGGTTTCCGGCCGATTTCCGACAACCAATTCACTTTGTCCAATTCGGGTGGAGCGTCGCCGTAGACGATGATGTCATGGCCGTCGAGGTCGTTGATAGAGCAGGGTGAGGATCTACGGGAAACGTATTCCTTGGCGGCGTAGATGTGATAAGCAACGTCGAATAATTTGCGTTGAATCAAATCATTCTGAACGGGTTTGCGCATGCGCAGCGCGATGTCGGCCTCGCGATGATTGAGATCGAGTTCGTTGTCTTGCAGCAGCACATGTAAACGAATGTCGGGGTAGAGCTGATTGAACAGGCGCAGACGCGGGGTCAGCCAGTAAGTGCCGATGCCAATGGTGGCCGTGACGCGAAGTTCGCCGCGCGGTGTTTCGCGGCTGTTGAGCAGTTGCTCTTCCACGGTTTGCAGTTGTTCGAATATTTTGGTTGTGGTTTGAAACAAATGTTCGCCTTGCTCGGTGCGGATGAGGCCGCGGGCGTGGCGCGTGAACAATGGCACTTTAAGCTCTTCCTCAAGGGCGCTGATCTGGCGGCTGACCGCCGATTGGCTGAGGTTCAGCGTTTCGCCGGCATGCGTGAGATTGCCAGCGGTGGCGACCGCGTGGAAAACGCGCAAGCGGTCGAGATCAATCGCCATTGGTGCCCCTCATTCGGCTGCGGCCTTGATTTCAGCGTGATGGGCCAGGAATTTTTCGGCTTCCAGGGCTGCCATGCAGCCCATGCCGGCGGCGGTGACGGCCTGGCGGAAAATGCGGTCTTTGACGTCGCCTGCCGCAAAGACGCCGGGGATGTTGGTGGCGGTTGAGTCCGGGGCGGTGCGGATATAGCCGTCGGCGTCCATGTCGACCTGACCCTTGAAGAGATCGGTCGCGGGGACATGGCCGATGGCGACAAAGAGGCCGTCGGCCGAGAGTTCGCTTGTTGCGCCGCTTTTGGTGTTGCGCAGGCGGACGGCGGTGACGGATTTGGGGTTGGTGGTGCCGAGCACTTCGTCGATGCCTGAATCCCAGATAACTTTGATCTTGGGGTGCGAGAACAGGCGTTTTTGCATCATCTTTTCGGCGCGTAGAGAATCGCGGCGGTGGATGAGGGTGACGCTGCTGGCGAAGTTGGTCAGAAACAGCGCCTCTTCGACGGCGGTATTGCCGCCACCGACGATGGCCACATCCTTGCCGCGATAGAAAAAACCATCGCAGGTAGCACAGGCGGATACGCCGTGACCCTTGAAGCTCTCTTCTGAGGGCAGGCCAAGCCAGCGCGCCTGGGCGCCGGTCGCAATTACCAGAACATCGCAGGTGTAGACCTTGCCGCTGTCGCCAGTGAGGCGGAAGGGGCGGGATTTGAGGTCGGCAGTTTCGATGATGTCTTCGACGATTTTGGTGCCGACGTGTTCGGCCTGCGCCTTCATCTGATCCATCAGCCATGGACCCTGGATCGTTTCGGCAAAGCCCGGATAGTTTTCGACATCGGTGGTGATGGTCATTTGACCGCCGGGCTGAATGCCCGCAATGAGCACCGGCTCGAGCATGGCGCGCGCGGCGTAAATGGCGGCGGTGTAGCCGGCGGGGCCGGAGCCCAAGATCAGAAGTTTGGCGTGGAGTGTTTCGGTCATGCGTGGTCCTTGGCCGGGCTATACCCGTAACATAGGAAATCTTGCTGGCTGCTCACAAGTCTTGTGCGCACGCTCACAAAGGGGTGAGGTTTAGTTTTTGACGGATTATTGCAGCTATTTTGGCTGTTTCATTGAGTGGTTGATAGGTCCAGCTTTCGATCTTGC
>JAWXBO010000122.1:0-27840 GCA_034440175.1 Alphaproteobacteria bacterium | reverse complement strand
TAGAATGCAGCCAGAGGGGGTGACAAGCCCTCGACGCACGACATAATCGCCCGGGGATGTGATTCGAGTCTGGGCGTTAAAAAACTATGGCCGTTGCCACTCAGACAGTCGCCCGTGTGTCGAAGAAAACAGTGTTCGACGCGCGGGTCAGACTGGGTTCAAGAAACAGAACGACGTTTTGGATCGTGCTGGGAACGCTGGCGACGGTGCTGTCCGTTGCTGCGGCTGCCGCCATTCAGATCCGTAAGGACCATGCACTGGCCCTGGAGCAGATAGAGCGCGAGGCCAAAGTGTTCGTGGCGGTTTCCGGCGTTGTTGTGGGCAGTGCGCTGGACCGGGCACAAGAAACACTTGTGCGGGTGATCGCGGCAGCGCCGGGCACAATGGCCATCAGCGCGGACCCGGCGATCATCAACGTCATCGCTACCGATTTGAATGGTAATGTGTACTGGGATCGCAACGGTGTTCCAGGGGAGCCGCGTCAACTTAAAGACACCGCTCTGCTGCAGCGCCTTATGGCCGCGCAGGAGGGCACGCGCTTCATCGCTGGAAAATTCACCGACAATGAATTCGGCAAGAGCCCGCTGGCGCTGGCGATTCGGGGGCAAACGTTGCCGCAACAGCTGTATGTCGCGCTGATCGATCCGGCCTATTTGACCCGCATGCTGGAAAATCTTCAGGGCAGCCGCAGAGGCAGCCTGGTCATCACGGACGGACACTCACGTACAATTGCGGGGACGGCGGTCGACCCGACGTTGCTGAGCGTGTCGATCAGCTCCCTGCCGGCCAGTATCAGCACGAACCCCACATTGCGCTACATATCCGGCGACGGCTCTAATTTTCTGGCAGCTGCCCGGCTAATCCCCGGATATGATTTGCGTCTGGTGTCTGTGGCCCGCGCGTCGGATGCGCTGTCAAGCTGGTACGACTCTATGCCGCTTTATTCTATCATGGTGTTTGGTCCAAGCCTTCTGGGCGCCGCATTGGCCTGGGCATTGCTCAATCAAATTGAGCAGACATCGCGCTCTGACTCGGCGTTGCGCCGAACTGAGGAGCGGTTCGAGTTTGCCGTCAGCGGCGCTAAATGCGGCATCTGGGATTGGGATTTAAGCCAAAGGCGCATGTATTGGTCGGGGGCCATGAACGCCCTGCTGGGCAGAGGCAAGCAGCCGCGTATCATGGAGCTGTCTGAAGTCGACAGTTTGGTTCATCCTGATGACCGTGCGATCATGTCATCGATTGAAGCGGCAGCCAGAAGCGGCGCGCAGAGCTACGACGAGTCCTTCCGCGCGCAACATGCGGATGGTCACTGGGTGTGGATCCGGGCGAAAGGTCAGGCGTACCGGACGATCCGCTCAGACAGCGCGAGGCTGTCGGGGATTGTCATCGATGTCTCGGACCAAAAGAGCGCTGATGCGCGCGTCTCGACGGCCGAACGCGTGCTGCAGGCGGCTTTCGAGCATGCGGCTGAGGCCTTTGTACTTTGGGACAGAGACAACAAGCTGCTGCTCTGCAATAAGCGTTTTCTGGAATTCTATGGACTCGCAGATGCCAAAGTAGGCGCCGCACGCGCAACTCTGATGTCCAGAGCGGTATCGGCCGATCAATCTGCTGCCGGACAAAGCCCGGACCTCCTCGACTCGCGGGGCGCGACCAGCACGATTGACCTGCAACAGGCCGGCAATCGCTGGCTCCTGGTCAGCGAGCGGCGGGTTCTGGACGGCGCCAAGATCATGGTGGCGACCGACATCACGGCTTTGAAGCAACAGAAAGATGAGCTGCAGTCGTCGCGCAATTTGCTTGAGGCGCAAACCTTGAAACTGGGAGAGATCGCAACAACGCTGGAGGGCGAGAAAACCCGCGCCGAAGAAGGCAGCCGGTCGAAATCGGAATTCCTGGCCAATATGAGCCACGAATTGCGCACGCCGCTGAACGCGATCATTGGTTTCTCTGATGTGATGTTGAACGAAATGCTGGGGCCGATGCCGGGACGCTATGTCGAGTATGCAACCGACATCCATCGTAGCGGCCAGCATTTGCTGCATCTCATCGATGAAGTGCTGAACATGGCACGCATCGAGTCAGGCGGGCTTTCGCTGGAGTTGGAGTCTGTTGATATTGGGCTGCTCGTTAATGAGGTAGTCAAGTCGATTGAGCCAAAGGCGCAGGAGTCTCAACTTTCGCTGCGGTTGAACGTGGCCGCTACACCTCAGGTGCGCGCAGACAGCTGTGCCGTCAGGGACGTGCTTTCGAACCTGTTGTCCAACGCCATCAAGTTCAATGCGCCGAGCGGGTTTATCACCGTTGAGACGCGCATTGATGGGGACTTTGTATCAGTTTGGATTCACGACACTGGAATTGGTATCGCCGAATCCAATTTGTCGCGCGTGGTCAAACCTTTCGAACGGCTTGAAAAAGCCGCCAACAGCAACAAGCGCGGCGGCACCGGATTGGGTCTTGCCGTATCGAATGCGCTGATTGAAATGCATGGAGGTAAACTGGTGCTCGAGAGCGAAGTTGGCGTTGGCACCAGTGTTTACTTCACATTGCCGATCGCGAGCGCATGAGCGGGCCGCTGCCTGCTCGCTGGACAAATGCTATAGGCCAGAGAGAGGTTTTATTGGGGCGAGACACGGTGCAACGGATGGCAGAAATATACCTTGCCGAATTGGACAGCGTGATAGAGGCAATCATTGCGGCCTTGCGTGAAGGTGATCTGGCGACTGCAAGACGGGCCGCGCACCATTTGGGAGCCAATGCCGGATCGCTCGATTTTATGGACCTCGCCGATCTGGCGCAGCGAGTTGAAGTCTGCAGCCTGCATGGCGATCAAGACGGTGCCCTGCAGACGCTTCAAACCAGTATTCCGATTGCCCAACGCAGCGCGTCGCTCTTGCGAAACCATTTTGGACTTGTATGAAAAAACGCATCCTCATCGTTGAAGACAATGCACTGGTGCGAGAAATGTACCGCAGCGCTCTGAAACCGCTAGGAGCGGAATTGCTGGAAACGCAACGGGGGTTGCTTGCGGCGGATATTGCCAGGCGCGAGCAGCCGTCGCTGGTTATTCTGGATCTGGTTTTGCCGGATATCTCAGGCCAGGAGGTGCTCAAACTCATCAAGTCAGCGCCGGAAACGGCGCGAATTCCTGTGCTGGCGGTGACCAATTCCGCCACGGCTGGCGATGAAGCTTCGTTGAAAGCTCTTGGCTTTGCGGGATTGATCACCAAGCCGGTCAACATCAAGGCATTTTGCGATGCAGTAGCAAAATTTGTCGCGCCTTAATAACTTCTAAGGCTTCAAGCGGTTAACACCCCATCAAATCTGTGTGGTCATGATCCACCGGATTGCATGGGTGGCAGACTTGGACCTTCGCTGCGCATTATTGGTTTTAGTGTTGTTGGGGTCCGGCGTTTCTGCCGCCGGCGAGGTGCCGCGTGTTGTTTTGGGGCTGCACGACAGTCCCCGCAACGCGGCCGCTGATACCACTTATCTTTACAACCTTGCCGAAATGCCACTCAACCATCTTGGATTGAAACTTGAATATCACAACCTGCGCCTTGGTGTTCCGTCGCTGGGGAAGAGAAGCGACGTCAGGGGCCTGCTGATCTGGCTCAATGACGGACGCGGGTTGCCGCTGCAGCGCCTCACGGACCTGGTCCGCGAGGCAGTGCGGCAAGGGGTTCCGGTTGTGTTTGTCGGAATCATTCCCAGCGGACATGACGACCGGGGCAAAGCTATCTCGCTGGAGGATCAGAACCGGCTGCTTGAACTCGCCGGTGTTCGCACGGGTGGAGGCTACTCTCCGTATACGTACAATCTAAAGGTCGCGGTCAAAGTTTCCTCTTTGGTTGAGTTCGAACGGAAATTGCCTCTGCCGCCGCCCGCGACCGAGACCGTTGCGCCCGTGTCGGCGCTGGCGCAAACGTTGCTGGCGTTTGACCGGCCCGGCGACGAGGCCGCGCGCTTGCATGCCGTCATGCTGACGCCGCAGGGCGGGTATGTCGCGGCAGGGTATACCCACTACGAAGACAAAAATGGCGGTTCCCAGCAATGGTATTTGAATCCATTTGCGTTTTTTGCAAAGGCCTTTCGCACCCATGGAACGCCCATAGCTGACACGACGACGATTGCCGGGCGCCGCATATTCTACAGCCACATCGACGGCGACGGTTGGGGCAGCGTTTCGACTGCCGACAAGTATGCCGGGCGCGGGGTCTACGCCGCCGAAGTCATCCTGCGCGAAGTGGCAAAAACCTATCCTGCCCTGCCCGTCACGGTCGCGCCGATCGCGGCCGACATTGATCCTGTATGGGCCGGTACTTTGAAAAGCCAGCAGATCGCGCGCGGTCTCTTCGCATTGCCCAACGTCGAGCCCGCAACACACACCTATACCCACCCCTTTGAGTGGGCGTTTTTTGGTCTAGGGTATCGTGCAGCACACGAACTGACCTATGTAAAAAAATACTCACGAGTTCGTATTGTGCCCGGAATTTTGCCTCTGTCAAAGCGGGAGACCGTAAAGCTTAAGGCTGAGTATGATGCGCCGCGCGCGTATGGTGACATTCCATTCACGCTGAAACGTGAAATCGAAGCATCGACCGCCTATATCAATTCATTTTGCCCACCGGGTAAGCGCGTGCGCCTGCTGCAATGGTCGGGCGATACGTCTCCTTCTGAAGAGACAATTGACGCGGTCATGAAATCGGGCCTGCTGAACCTGAATGCGCGCGACACGCGCTTTGATGGTGTGGCTCCGTCCTATTCTGCAGTGTCCCCGGTTGGCAAACGTGCCGGCAAGCACATGCAAGTCAGTGCCAGCCACGCCAATGAGAATGTTTACACCGATTTGTGGAAAAGCCGCTTCTTCGGCTTCCGGTTTTTGAAAACGTCTCTCGCCAACACTGAGCGGCCCATCCGGGTGAAACCCATTAACGTCTACTATCACATGTATTCGGGTGAAAAGCAGGCGAGCCTGACAGCGCTGAAAGAGGTTTTGGATTATGTCTCGGTCCAAGAGATTGCGCCGATTACCGCCTCGCATTTTGCGGCAATCGGGCAAGGATTCTACAGTGTGAAACTCGTTGAAACGGCGCCGCAAGCCTGGCGTGTCGAAAACAGAGGCGCCTTGAACACGCTGCGGTTCGATGCGGCGGACAAGCTTGACGTGGACTATGACAGGTCTGCCGGCGTTCTCGGCTCGCGTTTGAACGGAGACGTTTTGTACGTTGCACTGGATTCCGCCGTCAAAACGCCAATCCTGGCCTTGAGTGAAAATCTCAACACCGGATTGCAGGCCCCTCGTCTGGTTGACTCTCGCTGGGTGATAAGCGGTTTGAACACAGGGCACAATGCGGCCAGTTTCAATGCGCTGGGTTTTGGCGCGGGTGAAATGACGTGGCGTGTTTCGCCTTCGGCTGCTCGCGAGCAGTGGGAAGCGCGGCTGGACTCCGGGCCGTGGGTGACGGCGGTTGTCGATGCAAAAGGCCTAGTGCAGTTTCGCTTGCCATCGGGCGCTGAAAACGGCGTGCGTGTTACGATCAAGCGTACGAATTTGAGGCCTGCTTTGTTATGAACAAATGGTTGCTCGCGGGGCTATTCATCGTGACAGCGTTGAGTGTGGGAACTGCCATTGTGCCGTCCGGGCTCGAGCGCGCCTTCATGTCACTCTACGACAAGGAATATAACGCCGCGCAACACTCGTTTGAGGCGCGCTGGCTGAAGGGTGATCATTCGCGCGAGGTCGCAAATGCACTTTCCGAACTTCTGATGCGCCTTGGCGACGCTGATCGCGCCAGTGAGGTGCTGCTGACCTTCGTCAACGAGAACCCGGGTGATGGCGCGGCACTGGCCCGGCTGGCGGAGATTTTTCGTGATTCGCAACGGCGGGACAAGCATATCGCGACACTTGAGCGGTTGTGGGTTCAGAAAAAAGACCCTGCCCTGCTGCGAACGCTTGACGCGTTGTACGATTTTGCTGGCAGGGAAGAGGCCAGAATTCGCGTTTTGACTCTGCTGGTTCGTTCCAAGGATTCCCGCTTTGAGGATCACGCCGAACTTGCCGGTTTGCTCACGGCACGCGACCCTCGTGCCGCGCTTGAAGCGTTGTTCAATGCGTTCAAGCGCTGGCCATCGACACCCACGCCCGACAACGCTCAGACCTTTATTGCACTGGCGGGCGACGCTGAGCGTAACGACCTTGTTGTTTCTGTGATTGAACCGTGGATTCAAAAACGTGCTGATCACGCAGCGATGGATGCAGTCGTTGTAACTTTGACCGCAACGCGCCGGGATGCCCTGGCGCTGCGTATGGGATTGGCCAGCGGGGCGCTGGCTAAAAGTGTTCCGCAATCCATTGTGCTGGTTGCCCGACTAGAGGCGCGAGGCAAGCAGACCGGCGCCGCGTTTGCACGACTTGAAGGCTTGCGAAAAACCGGAAAGCTGCCGGCCAAGGGTGACGATGTCTACGTCGAAACTGCGTTGCTGACAAAGCATCGCGATGAGGCGTTGGCGCATATTCTGGCGCGCGGTCCGGACGCTCTTCCGTTTTGGCTACAATCCTGGATCGTAGCGAAGGCCGTTGAAAATGATGACAAGGAATTCCTGAAGACGCTGGAAAGCGAGCTTACGAAAAGGCCAGACGCAGCGCGAGCCTTTATGTTGAGCCGTGCAGCATTCGCGCTGGGTGCGCCTGCGCGCGCCCTCGACTTGGCGCACGAGTCTGTTGCGCTGATCAAGGATGCTTCAAGCGGCATTGCGGTGGCAGGGTTGTTTTCTGACCTCGGTCTTCGGCCCCGGGCGCAGCAGATTTTTCTTGATGCGGTTGGCGATGGTACTCGCATTCCGGCCGATGATCTGACCCTGGCTATTTCGGTTGCAATTACACTCAAAGAGGCACGGCTGTCGCTGACGATGGCTGAGGCTTTGCGGGCGGCGCGGCCCGGGGAAACGGCTGAGGTTCTTTATGCACGGGCGCTCACGGCTTCAAATCGCAGTCGGGAGGCTCTTGAGGTTTTGGATGAACTGCCCGATTGGAGCGAGCAAAAAGAGCTTGCTGTATTTGAAGCGTTGAAGGCGTCTGGTCAGTTGGTTCAGCTTCAGCGGCGTCTGTTTGAGAGGCTTGAGGAAGACAACGTTACGCTGGTGCAACGCACAAACTATGCCTTCATGCTCAACGACTTCAAGGAATTGCCGGGCAAGACTTCGAAGGGCGCGGGCGCCCGGATTGCCGATGATCTGGATGACGATGCTTTGCAGGGTGCGCCGCGATTGTCGCGCATCGAGTTGCTCGGAAAACTTGATCCCGTTTTGGCTAAGCCTTATGCGCTCGATGCCGCAGAGAACGACCCGGATGGTGCGTCATATATCTACATAGCGCTCTTGAAGAAGCTGAACGCCAACCAGGAGACCGTCGACTTCCTCGCCAAGGCCTTCGAAGATGCGGAGTTGGAGAAGACCCGTGAAACCTTTCTCTACCGGTGGATTGAAATTGGGGTCACGGCTGAGGCTTTGCCGCACCTGCGTGAACGGGCCGAGGGTGATGAGCGCTCGTGGTTTTTTGCCTATGATGATGCACTCAAGAAACTCGGCGCGCGCGCAGAGCGCGTTCGCTTTTTGACCGCGTATGCGCGGCGGGGAAACCTGGACGCGGCATTCAAGGGGCAAATTTCGCACGAACTGCTCGGCGTTGGCGCGAAAGACGAGGCGCTGAATTTGTTTCTCGCTGAGGCGGCGCACGCCCCTGTTCGTTCGCCCGCCGTGGAACAACTCTTGTTCATCTGGGGTCCGCGCCCGCCTGAAGCGGGCGTCGAATGGATTTCGTCGCGCGCTCGTTCAGCGAAACCGGACGACCGGCAAGCTTGGCTCCAACGCTTGGCAGATGCCGGCGCGGTTGAGAGCATGGTCGCGATTGCACAAAAGTTTTACCACAGCGGTGAACGAGCGCTTTCGAGCGTGCTTGCAGGGGGGCTTGCGCAGCTGAAACTGGACACAGGGCTTCGCCAAGTGCTGACCACTGAATTGACGCGGGGCGATATTGAACCCGCGGTAGCCGCGCGTCTGGGGACGGCAGCCGAGGAACGATCGCTGGCACCTGAAGCAAGCCGCCTGTTTGAGATTGCGGCCGCAACGGACAAGAAGTGGCTGGCCAAAGCAGGCAGGAATGCCTGGTTCAGCGGCGACAAGCAGCGCGGATTGAGTCTGCTTGAACCGGTTGCTGCGCAAGCACACGCCGACCTGGAAACGATGTTTTTATGCGCCGAGGCCTATCGCTCATTTGGACGAAGCGCCGACGCCAAACGCCTGTATCTCAGGGCGATTGAACTCAGCAAAGGCAAAAATGGGCGGGAAGAACGCCGCATGCAGATGCTTGCGCTGATAAGGCTGGGCCGCCTCGACGAGGCGGAAGCACACATGGCGGGCACGGCAGACGCCAGCTTGCGCGCCGACTATGCCTCGGCACTTCTGGATGGGGGGCGATTGGAACGCGCGGCGCAGATTTTGGCGCCAGTTACCCCACGTTAACCCGCGGTTGGGCACGATAAGGGACATTGTCACCCTCCCAGGGTAGGGGTCTCCACGATGCGGCCCATTGTTGCCGTACTTCTCATATCTGGCATCGGTTGCGCCGTATCCGGAGGTTTCGCCGCGCATGCGCACGCGGGCGAGCTTATGGCGGGTCAAACCGAGCAAGTGAACGAGATCGGCAGCGGCTATGAATTCCGCTTCAACGGCATGTCATTGACCGGTGCTGAGCCATCGGTCGATGGCTTTGAATTGACATTACATTTCAGGGAGCCGGTGAAAGACACCTTGGCGCTAGACCTCACCGCCCGCTCGAAGGGTTTGTTGGCTTATGCGTCGGGGGGGTATGACACATTGTTGCTCAGAGCCGTGCGGCCCGCACAGTTCGATATCACGGAAGATGACAATGGCTTCACGCTGCGCCTGATGCTTTCGAGCGAAAGCAGCGGTGCTTCACGGCTCCAGCTGGTGGAGATCAGGCGCCGCACAATGATTGACGATACGCCGGGTGCACGTTCGCTTTTATCCGGCTTGCGTTTGGCGCGGCCGGACGACAGCGAGCTCTTTCGCCTGGAAGCCGACATTGATATGGCAGATCGCGATCATCGGACGGCAGCAGGCAAATACCAACGCATGCTGCGTGACAACCCTGCGGACACGTCCCTGTATGAACGCCTGAGCTCGGCGCAGGCGGATTTTGCGCCACGCCTCGAAGGCGGCGCGGACTATCAAGAGATTGAGGGCGGGGATCGTCAGTGGCGCGGGCACCTTTATGGACAGGCGCCTTTGTCAGACAGACTGGACCTGCGAGGGCGACTGGAGTTTGTAGAGCTTGATGACGAGCGGGTGCAGTTCAGCGATGGCACACTCGGCGCCTTTGAAGGTGAGCGCCTGCGCGGCGACCTCACGCTTGCCTATGATTTTGGGACACGTTGGGAAGGGCGCGCTTCACTCTTTGGGGGGGACGGCACTATCGGAGCAGGTGCTGCTCTTGAGTATCAAGACGCCGATTCCGAACTGACTTTGAGCGCCGGGTTTCATCAACCGTCCTGGGACTATACCGAAAACATTGTCGCTAACGGGACACGCGACTTTGCCGCTGCAAGCCTGCAGCAGTCGTTTGATGATCGCTGGTTCTTCAATTTGGCGGTGGCGCTCAATCGGTTTGCCCTCGATGGCGACCGTGAATCCACCATCAGCTCGACGCTGCAAACGGGTTTGCGCTGGCAGCTGCCGTTGGACAGCGCGGCCAAGGTTTCGATCGGCTATGCGTTCGACGCCGAGTTTGTGGACAGCGTGACACTGCAGCTTGACGGGTTGGGCAATGAATATGCGTTGTTGCCGATTGGTGATCGCGCCGTGCACAGTGCGGATTTGCGCGTCGCCGGCCAGCTATCAGCGCAGGTGTTGGCCAGCATCTATGCGGGTTACTCAAGGGACTTCGACCAGGAAGGCGGCGCGATTGCGGGGGTGGAATTGGCCTATGAACCCATTGACGGCCTTCAGATCGCGTTGAATGCAAGTTACAGCAACGTGTCGAGCCGGGCCGGCGAAAGCGGTGCGGCCAGTCATGCAGGCTTGACGGTGAGCCGGCGCTTCTCGCTCGCGCATGGCAACGTCAATGAGAAATGACACGAGAGAGTTGCCATCTCTCGTCATGGGTTTGCGCGTCATTGCCTTGGTCGAAGCCTTGCTGCTGCTTGCCACCATCATCATTCTCGACCTATTATCCGGTCACGGGGACAGGTTTCTAAACATTCAACCGCATCCATTCTGGATTCCGGTCCTGCTTGTTGCCGCGCAGTACGGCGCGCTGGAAGGCGTGGCGACCGCAGTGCTGGCGAGCGCGGCGCTTCTGGTTGGCAACTTGCCGGCGTTGGGTTTCGGTGAAGACCCGTATAGCTATATCGTTGGCCTGGCCATCAATCCCGCGATGTGGCTCGCCGGTGGATTGGCTGTGGGTGAGCTTCGCAGTCAAGCAGATCGCCGGGCTTCGGACATGGAAGTCGAACTTGCGGCCGGCGCTAAACGCGAGCACCGTCTGAGTGAAGCTGCCGAACGATTGGCCACCGCCAACCGCGCGCTGGAAGAGCGCGTGGCAGGGCAATTGCGTACGGTTGCGAGTCTCTATGAAGCGTCGCGCGCCGTCGAGCAGCTGGGCGCCGGCGACGTGCTGGTCGGCATTGCCGGTTTGGTGCGCGCGGGCCTCAACCCCACAAAATTTTCTTTGTATTTGCTCAATCACCATCAGCTGGAAGCGGTGCTAAACGAGGGTTGGTCTGCGAACGACAAGTTTACCCGCGTCTTCGGAGCGAGCTCGGCATTGTACCGTGAGGTTATTGCGCATCACAAATTTCTGTGCGTGGCAACGCCCGCCGATCACGCCGTGCTTGCAGAGGAAGGCATGCTGGCGGGTCCGGTCATCTCGGCTGAAACCGGAGAAACAATTGGCATGCTGAAAGTCGAGCGCATGGAAGTGCTTGATTTCAATATGACATCTGTCGAGAGTTTTCGCGTGTTGTGTCAATGGATCGGCACTTCATTTGCACGCGCGCGGACGTTTGAACACGCGTTTGGCCGCAGCTTTGTGGGCGCGGGCGGAATTCTGAGCGCGAGTGCGGAGCCCGCGCTGACGTTGTTTCTCAAATCCCTGGCCCGGCGGGCTCGATTCGATCTGAGCGCGATCAACGTCAGCGTTCACGTACCGGATGGCTTCCCAACCGGGCGAAAAGCGGAAATCATCCGGGGCATTCGCCAGGCACTGGCCAACGGCTTGCGTCAGACCGACATTGCCTGCGAGCGTGGAGGGCACGGCTACGATTATGTCATTATGACCCCGGTTTGTTCGCACGCTGAAGCACGGCGGTTGAGCGACACTCTTCGCACTGCGATTGCACAAGCGATGCCCGCTGGGTTCGGCATTCGAGTTTCCGCGATCGCCGTGCCCATGCTTGAACACGCGACCCAGGAAGTCAGTGCGTGACGGCGGCTCAAACTCTTCGTGAACCGCTAGGGCTTGATGGCGCTGCAAGCCTTGCTACATTTGTGGTCGGCGCTTCGGTTGCAGCCCTGGTGATGAGCGGGATGCTTCCCGCCGCCGCCTATTTTATGACTCATATTGGCTGCGCGGCCTTTGCCATTCTTGTGGCGGTGGCGAGCGGGCAACCGCCGCGGCGCCAGGCCATCCTTCATGCGATGATGGCGTCGGCACTAGGTCCGGTGGGTTCGGCAGGTACGTTTTTGTGCACCGTCTTTGAAACGTGCTTCCGGCCATTTGCATCGCCCTTTAGCGAGTGGTTCGACAGCATTTTCCAGGAGGACGCGCAGGATCGTATGGCGGCTTTTGTCGACAGGTTGATGGTGAGTGACGATCCAGTGAATGCGGCGCAGCGCGTTGCGTCTTACAATGACATCCTGTCACGTGGATCGATCGAGCAGAAGCAAGCAATCATCGGCCTGATCGGAAGGCGATTTTCACCTGCATTCGCACCCGCTTTGCGCCAGGCACTGCAAGACCCAGTCCCTTGTGTGCGCGTGCAGGCGGCTTCTGCAGCGGCGGCCATTGAAGGACGCTATTCGGAGCAGCTTGCGCACCTTGCCGGCCGCGCTCAACGGCCCGGAACATCCCACGACGAACTCAAAGCATTCGCGAATTACCTGGTCGAGTTCGCGGAAAGCGGGATCGCCGAGGCGCAGCGTTGTGATGAAGCCTTTGAAACCGCGCTCAAGCATTTCGACGCTTTGTTGGTATCAAATCCGAACGATGCAGGCGTGCTTTTGTCGTCTGCGAAAATACTGTTGCGTGTTGGGCAGGCGCGTGAAGCACACAGGCGGCTCATGCGCGCGAGTGCAACGCTCGGCATTTCACCAGAAATCGCTACCTTGCAGATCGAAGCGCTGATCCAACTTGGGCGGTTTAACGATCTGCGCACACTTGCAACACAATGGCGGGGGCGCTTTTCAAGTTCGGGTCATGATGGCCAGCGGCTTGAAACCGCGCTGACATTGTGGACGAGGAGCGCCGCAGTTGGGTAATCGTCAGGCAGACGTGTGCTTACTCCTGGAAGGGACTTACCCGTATATTTCCGGCGGGGTGTCATCGTGGACGCATGACTTGATTGTCGCGCATGCAGATCTGAAGTTCGCGATTGTGTCCATTGTCGCCGACAAGCTTCCTGCCAGGCAGGCGTTCAAGCTCCCCAGCAACGTTGTTGATTGGCGCACAATCGCGGTCGGGCGGCTGCGCCAGGGAAACACAAGTTTTCGCGGTGTGCGTGAATTGCCGGCGCGGCTGGCGCCTGCCCTTAGCGCGTTTCTCAAAGGAGGCGGCTTGCGCGAGTTTTCGCGGCTGCTGGAGTTGCTGAGCCCTGTTCGAGCCGACGCGGGGACAAGCAGTCTGCTCAATTCGCCGGAAGCGTGGTCGACATTGACCACAATGTACAACAACGGCAATCGCGCAACGTCGTTTCTTGACTACTTTTGGACATGGCGCGCGCTGCTCACGGGATTGTACAGCGTCGTTCTGTCAGAGCTGCCGGACGCGAAAGTCTATCATGCGATCTCAACGGGTTATGCAGGCTTACTTGCGGCCCGGGCCAGCATCGAAACTGGCCGGCCGTCGCTGATCACCGAACACGGCATTTATACCAATGAACGGCGCATCGAGATTGCATTGGCAGATTGGCTACACGACCCCGGCACACTTTCGCTAGGAGAGGACGTGGAACCGGGTGGCTTGAAGGCGATGTGGGCGAACACGTTTTCGGCGTATTCCCGCACGGCCTATGAGGCGGCCCATCGCATCACCACGCTCTATGCTGGCAATCAGGACATGCAGCGCCGCGACGGGGCGCCTCTGGGAAAATTATCCATCATAGCCAATGGCATCGATGTCTCGCGATTTTCAAAAATCGAGCGCGCCCCGGCGAAGCGGTGGCCGTGTATCGCACTGATCGGCCGCGTCGTTCCGATCAAGGACATCAAAACCTACATCCGCGCGGTCCGCATTCTGGCAGACACGGTGACAGAGTTCGATGCTCTGGTGCTTGGCCCGGACGATGAGGACATCGAGTACGCGCGGGAGTGCCGCGCGTTGGTTGAACAGTTGGGGTTGAAGGATCGCATCACCTTCACTGGCCGGGTGAAGCTTGACGAGTATTTAAGCCGCATCGACCTAAACGTTTTGACGAGCGTCAGTGAGGCGCAGCCTCTTGTCGTACTGGAAGCGGGGGCGGCAGGCATCCCTTCGGTGTCGACCGATGTCGGATGTTGCCGCGAACTTCTGGCGGGCGTCGCGAATGAAACCCCTGCGTTCGGTGAAGGCGGCATCATCACGCCTTTGGCGAACCCGACCGCGGTTGCAGCCGCCTTGCGCGACATGATCACCAACCCGGCGCGTCTTGCAGCCGCCGGTCGCGCCATGAAGCTGCGCGTTGATGCCTTTTATAACAAGGGTTTGATCGATCGCCGCTATCGCCAGCTTTACGACGAAGCGGCGACGCGCCCTGAATGCAGAGAGGTTGCCTAGCCCAATGGCCGGAATCGGATTCGCTCTGCAGGCCCTGTCGCGCCGGGATACGTTAAGCGCGGGCTTTGCAGCATTTGCGATTTCAGCGATCATCAGCGTCGGGCCGTGGCTGTTTACGGTGCTTGCCGTGGCCGGGATCAATTTGGCGACGGTCAGTCAGACGGGGCTGAGCGCGCTGGCTGAGATGCGCATTATCATCATCTACAATTTCGCGATCTCGCTTGTGTTGTCGGGACCGATTGCGATCATTACGACGCGCTTTCTTGCCGACGGGCTCTACGCACGGGATATGAAGGATACGCCGGGCGCGTTGTTCACGGCGTTGGCGGCCGTGCTAGTCACCCAAATGCCGATCGCCATTGGCCTCTATTGCTTCGTTGCGACCCTTACGCCCGTCATGCAAGTGATTGCGGTGGCGAGCTATCTTATCGTCGCATGCCTGTGGGTGGCGGCCGTCTTTTTGTCCGCGCTCAAAGACTACGTTACTGTGACGGTGGCGTTTGCCGGCGGATTGCTGTTGTCGTTCACGCTGGCCTTAGGATTGTCGAAGTTTGGGCCTGAGGGACTGCTCGCAGGATTTTCCGCCGGGCTGGCGCTGACGTTGTTTGTTTTGATTGCCCGCATTTTGGCGGAGTATCCGACGCCTGCGGTACAGTTCAGCCCGCTGCTGTCTTATTTTCGCAAGTATCCGGACATTGCGCTGTCCGGCTTGATCTATAATGCCGGTATCTGGGTCGACAAATGGGTCATGTGGGCAGCACCGGAAGCCGTGCGTCCTGCCTCCGGGCTGGTATCCTATCCCGCCTATGACGGCGCCATGTTTGCGGCGCAGTTGACGATGGTGCCGGCGATTGCGCTGTTTGTCTTTGCGGTTGAAACCAAATTTTTTGTCGTCTACCGGAATTTTTACCGCACGATTGAGCGCCATGGCACACTGGCCAAGATCAATTCGGCGCACGGCGACATCGTCAATACCCTTTCGCGCTCGGCAACATCTTTGGGTATTCTGCAGATTACACTGGCGCTTTTCGTCATCGCCTTGAGTCCCAAGCTGCTTGAAGTGCTGGATCTGCATGCCGGGCAACTTGGCGTGTTTCGACTTGGGGTTTTAGGGTCGGGATTTCACGCCATCTTTCTGTTCCTGACGATCGTGCTGGCGTATTTCGATTTGCGGCGGCAGGTGCTGGTTGCTCAGATCGCCTTTTTCTTAATCAATGCGGGGGCGACGGCGCTGACATTGCAGCTGGGGCCTGCGTGGTACGGCTACGGCTATTTCACAGCCTGCGTCGTTGCGGCGAGCCTTGCCGCCCTCTTTGCCGCCAATGCCATTGCGCGCCTGCCTTATTTGACCTTTGTTTCCAACAACCCGGCTATTCAGCGTCGCGGGGCCTGAAACCTCACAGGTACCATTCGTATTCATGCGCCGGTATGAAATTGCGAAAGCGTTCGAGTTCGGTGCGCTTGGTTGAGCAGTACCTGTCGACGTAGCCGCCCTGGAAATACTCGCGCAGGATCGAACAGTTTTCAAAAGTGACAAGCGCCGCATCGATCGTCCGCGGCAGGGTTGGATCGTTGAGGGTCGACGCGTCGCCCCCGAACGGCATGGTGGGACTTAGGTTTTCGCTGATACCGTGATGGGTGCCCGCAAGGATGGCTGCGAAAACCAGATAGGGATTGGCATCCGCACTCGCCATTTTGTGTGCAATAACCTGGCCACCGGTGGCGGTGGCGTTGAGAGCGATGTTGGTGGAGGCGTTGTCCACCCCCCAGCGCCGGTTGCAGACGACGCCGTCCTTGTGACCAAAGCGGCGATAGGCATTCCAATTCGGTGCCATAATTGCGACGGATTCCGGCATCGTCGCCTGCAGCCCCGCCACCGCGGAGCGCAGCAAATCTGTTGGCGGCTCTGTTTGGCCGCGAAGTGTAAGCTGCACTTTCATGGCACTGCCCGGCAATGGTAAAAACGGGGCCGCCATAAAAGTTGCGTCCAGTTGGGATTGGCGGGCAACGGCGCGGATGACTTGTCTCAGGAAAACAACGTGATCGGCGGCGCGCAGGACATTTTCATCGGGTGCGAGAACGGCTTTGAAATGGGTTTGCTTTTCCTCTTGAACAAATTTGATCTCTGGCAGGTGCAACCCTACAGCAGCCTCAGTGATCGCAAGCAGAACTCCGGCGTGTTCGTCGCCAGACAGGCCTCCCTTACTATTTTTTGGCGGTGCCGGTTGAGCGGGACTGCCGTTGAGTGCGTCTTGCCGTTCCAGCAGATAAAATTCCAGCGTTGTGCCCAAGGCTGGAACAATACTGAGGAGGGCGAGCCGGGCGGCGACGCGCTTCAAGACATTTCGCGGTTCAGCAAAATAGGGCGCGCCGCTTGTGTCGGCCATCGTCATCAAGACCTGGCCGTGAGGATGTTGCGCCCAGCTGACTTTCGCGAGCGTCCCCGCAACCGGCCATGCTGTGCCTGTCGCTGTTGTGATCGATGCTGATTCGGGATCGGGGGCCGCGTTGCCACGCGCATCGAGAAAATAAATTGACAGTGGAATTTCGATACCGGCGGTGAACAGGCTTTCAACATCTGCGCGGGCTATCCGTTTGCCGCGAATCATCCCGCAAAGATCTGAGAACACACAGTCCAGGAACTGAACCTTTGGATTTTCGGTTAGAAATGCCGCAAGTTCGCCCAAAGCAATCCGAGAGGCACCACCGAAATTTTGAATTGGATCACCCTGTGTCGTCATATGATGCAAGCCTGGTCGAAGCGCACCCCCTCGCCTAGCAAAGTGCAATCACAGCTTTAGACTTGTGCACTGCAACCAGCAATCGACCAATGGCGGAAAGCCTAAGTTTTGGTGAATGTGACGCCCGCCGGGTGCGTCAGAAAGCCCAGCATGTGCGACCTTCACTACGCTTGTTGACCAATTTGTAAGTGACTAACCTTGCGTTTAAGTCGCGCTAGGACGTGCGGTGACTGCTTTGACTGGCGGCGGCTTTGGCTGCCGTTTTTCATGGCAAACTCACCAAACGTTGACCGCGCGCGACGACGGGGATTTATGGCCACCATGACGGCCATCTATGGAGAGATGTAATGAATAGAACTGGTTTGTTTCTCTTTATCGCGGTCGTCATCCTGGCGGTCGCAGCGTATTGGTATTTGAATAAGCCGAAAGTTGACGACGCTGCTATGCCAGTTGATGGCACCGCAGCTCCGGTTGACGGCGCGGTAGTTGACCCAGCAGCTCCGGTTGACGGCGCAGCTCCGATGGACCCAGCAGCACCGGTTGACGGCGCAGCCCCGGTTGACGGCGCAGCACCGGTTGACGGCGCAGCACCGGTTGACCCAGCAGCTCCAGCTGACCCAGCGGCAGCTCCTGCTGACCCAGCAGCACCTGCGGCCCCGCCAGCTCAATAAGCTGGTTGGGTGGTAGAACCACTTGACGTGATTGGACATGCGGTGCGCTTATGGCGCGCCGCATCTTTTTTTTGTGCCTGCGGATGAAACCTGAGATCAAAGGACATTTTCCATGAATCGATCCCTAGTCGCACTGCTCGCGATCGCCGGTTTGGCGGTTGCGGGTTGGTATTTCTTGATGGGTCCCGGCAAGAAGCTTGCTGACGGAACGGCACCAACTGCCGACTCCACGCCCGCTGTCAGCGAAAGCGAGCCAATGTTGTTCACGTGGGAGAATTGGGCAAATCCCCCGTTCGTTGCCGAATACAAGGCAAAGTATGGCGTAGAGCCGCGCTCGCAGATTTGGGCCGACGAAGACGAAGCATTCGCCAAAATGCGTTCGGGCTTCAAACCCGACGTCATGGCGCCTTGCTCTTATGAGTTCGGCCGCTGGCTGGAAGCCGGATTGCTGCAGCCGATCGATGTCACGAAACTGAAGCACTGGAACGATATTCCAGACGTCTTGAAGAAAATTCCCGGCATGATGAAGTCGGAAACCGAAGCCTGGTTCATCCCGCAATATTGGGCCAACACCTCGGTGACCTACAGAACCGATCTGGCGCCTGAGTATGTCGGCAAAGAGAGTTGGAAGATACTTTTCGACCCCAAGTACAAAGGCAAAGTGGCAGGGCTTGATGGGGTTGACGACACCGTCACACTGATTGCGAAAACGTGGGGCATCGATGCCTACACTATGTCCCCCGCAGAGTGGGAAACGGTTAAAGGCAAATTGCGGGAATTTGTCGGGAGTGCCCGTTTTATTTCCAGTGATGAAACTTCGCTCAGCCAGGGCCTCGCGTCCGGAGAAGTCGTCGCCGCAATCACCTGGAACCAGACGCATGCCGCGCTGAAGAAGGAAGGCAAGCCTGTTGCCTACATGAGCCCGCCGGGAGGCATGTTCACGTATGTGTGCGGCATGGTTCTTCACGCCGAATCGAAAAACATCGAAAAGGCGTATGCGCTGATCGACAGCGGCATTTCGGCCGAAGCGATGAAGTATCAGCTGGAAGAATTGAACAACGGTCCGGCCAACACAACGATCTTCAACGACTACACGGACGAGCAACTCAAACAAATGGGATTTGTTCGCGATGTGAAGGCGTTTCTTGAATCAGGTACATTCCAGGTTCGCCTGAAGAACAAGGAAGAGATCGTCAAGTTCTGGAGCGAGATTCGTGGCGGCGGCTAAACCCCGCGTGGTTTGAGATCAAGCCCCGGGCGCTCGCGATGTGCCCGGGGTTTTTTATTGCTTATGGGATGGGAAACACCCTATTTATTAGCAGTTCACACGAGCATACCCACTGAAATGAACGTCGCCGCCCCATCTGTAACCATCCCAGACGTTGCCTATAAGGGTGTGATCGCGCTGGCGCATCATGCAGGCGGTAGACATTGGATTCCGGCAACCAGCGGGAATTTTTCCGTCCGTTTGGATGGCGAGCATTGCGCGATCACGGCTTCCGGTGGCGACAAAGGTGCGTTGACAGCGGCAGGCATCATTCGTGCGCCTATCAA
Organism: Alphaproteobacteria bacterium; assembly: GCA_034440175.1. GTDB lineage: Bacteria > Pseudomonadota > Alphaproteobacteria > Micropepsales > Micropepsaceae > SZUA-430. The sequence goes on along the minus strand of JAWXBO010000122.1, from coordinate 8,824 downwards.
TGGACCGGCGCATCCGCGCGCGTCTGCGGAGGCGCCGCTGCACTTTCTGATGTACCGGATGGCACCTGCCATCGGCGCCGTCGCGCATGTTCACGCGCAAACGGGCGTTCTGGCTTCGCTGCATTTAGCGCAAAATGGCCGGGTCCGGCTTGAAGGGCTTGAAATGTTGAAAGCCTTGCAAGGCGTCAATACGCACCAGGCGTGCATCGATGTGCCGGTGTTCGACAACGACCAGGATATGGAGGCTTTGGCGCTGCGCGTTGAAGGCCGGTTGAAGACGCACGGGCTTGGGTGGGGGCTATTGGTGGCCGGGCACGGCTTGTATGCATGGGGCAGCGACGTACAGGAGACCGTGCGCCACCTGGATGCGTTCGACTATCTTTTTTCGCTCGTTTTGAAAATGAAAGGGATGCCGGCATGACCGTGGTGACCATGTTCGACTTGAGCAAGTCCGGCCAAGCGCAATCGTCAACCCGCGATCAGCGCGACATTGTGAAAGCGCTCATCCCCTTCGACGTGCGCTTCGAACGCTGGGAGGCTTCTGTCGTCTTGTCTGCGGGCGCTGGCCAAGACGCAGTGCTGCAGGCCTACGCGCGCGATGTCGACCGTTTGAAAAAGCTCGGCGGATATCACTCCGTTGATGTGGTTCGCATGCATCCAGAGCACCCTGACCGTGATTCCATGCGGCAAAAATTCTTGTCTGAACACACGCACGACGACAACGAGGTTCGCTTTTTTGTCGAAGGCGCGGGCGCTTTCTATCTGCGCAACAAGGAACAAGTTCTGCAAATCGTGTGCGAGGCCGGCGATCTTTTATCGGTGCCTGCCCATACACGGCATTGGTTCGACATGGGGCCCAAGCCTTACTTTGCCGCGATCCGGTTGTTTACGACGCCGGAAGGCTGGGTGGCCAAGTTCACTGGCGACAAAATTGCCGACGCGATCCCGAAATACGCCGCGTGATCAAAGCCATCCTGCTCGACATCGAAGGCACGATCGGCGACATTGCCTTTGTTCGCGATGTGCTGTTTCCATATGCGCGGGCGCGGGTGGAAGGCGTTCTGAAGGCGCACTGGACTGACGCTGAAATCACGGCAACAGTTGCAAGCGCGCGGGTGGCGTCTGGACTTGCACTGGCTGATGCGCACGCGGCGGCGGGCCAGTTCATCGCCTGGATTGATGACGACAAAAAAATTACGCCATTGAAATCGCTGCAAGGCATTATCTGGCGCGAAGGCTATCAAACTGGCGAACTCAAGGCCCACCTTTATCTTGACGCCGTCGAAGCGATGCAGACCTGGCACGGGCGCGGGTTGAAATTGTGCATTTACTCATCGGGTTCGGTCGAAGCGCAAAAACTTTATTTGGCGCACTGTGTTGCGGGTGATCTCGCGCCATTGATCTCCGGATATTTTGATACGACGACTGGCCCGAAGGCTGAGCCCGTATCATATTCCCGGATTTCTGCTTCTCTTGCGCTGCCGCCAAACGAGATTGTGTTTTTCTCGGATGCGGCGGCAGAAACACAGGCGGCGCGTGCCGCCGGGTTTGAAGCTTTCGACGTTGACAGAAAATTGCCGTCCGCGCATGCCGCCAATGGCGTCATTGCATCATTCGCGTCTGTCATGGACACGTTCTAGACGAGCCCCGGCAGCTTGGAAAATGCGTCGCGAATAATTTCTGCGCGCACAGGGCCCCGCGAACCGCTGGTCATGAGCTGGGTGCCGGGTTTGGCTGCGTCTTCCTTGATCCAGGCCAACGCAAATGCACGCGACCGGCTTTCGGACCAGGTTTGAGAGGTCACAGTGCCGGCCGGTGCGCCGCGTGCGGTGAGCCCACCCAAAATCATCGCTTCATCGGCGCACACTTGCACCAGCCGCATTGACCTGACCGCGCGCGCGACCCGGTCCGCGCCATTGAAGCAGCGCAGCCGATCCGGAGTGAACCCCAAATCCAGCGGGCTGCGGCAATCTCTGAGATCAGGGGACAGCTGTGCGGGCCACCAGTCGATTCCGGCAATGGGACTTGCGTTTTCTATACGTTGCATTTCAAGGGCCGCAGCCCCCATGGGCGACACGCCCAAGCCCGCGCCCGATCGCCACAAGCGATCCCAGACGACGACGCCGTCATCGGCTTGCGTCCATAATTCGTAGCCTTCACCCGTTGCATCGCGCATCAACGCAATTTGCGCCGGGCGCCATGTGGGCTGCACGACTTCGCCTTTGTTGGAAGGGGCGCCGGTAAATCCCGCGACCGACAACAGGCTGGAGGCGAGCCGGCCTTTGACGCCAATGACGGCGCGCGTGCCTGTTGCATTGCCAACCTTGACTTCGAAGCCCAGCGTTCCGTCCAGCATCCAGGCAAAATCGCGCACGCTGGTTGTCAGTTCGAATTGGTCCTTGCCGAAGCGAACGATGGTACCGTCGCCCCGGGCGTTGCCCTGATCATCACACCACAGCGTGCGCGTGGTTTGCCCGGGCTCAAGCGTGGTAACGTCTGTGATGGTGGCGAAACTTAAATAGATGCCGGCGTCCGGGCCGTCAAAGGTCCAGCACTGGCGGGCAGACAGATCGCTGAGAACGACGCGCGAAGCCAGCGCCTCCAGCTCTTCCCGTTCGCTGGAATACACATTGGGCACCGTGAAGCCATGCTGTGCCGCCCATGAGTTCGTTGCGCAAAGTTCCGCTGTTCGTGCGTGAAGCGGGGTTGGCGTCTGGGCCCTTGTCGTCAGATCGGTCACGGTCTGGCCCCCACATGTGCCAACACCGCTTCTGCACCAAGGCGGGCATTGATTCCGGTGACACCGCCGCACGGGTGTGTGCCCGCACCGCAGAGGAAAAGGCCGGCAACGGGTGTTGCGTAACGGCTGAGGCCAGCGGCCGGTCGAAGCGGTCCAAGCTGGTCGAGAGAGAGATCGCCGCCATGCCAATGGCCACCGGTGCCACCTGCAATCACGTCAATGTCGGCAGGCGTGTAGACGTCTGCCGCCAGTACGAGATCGGGCAAGTCCGGGGCGTATTGGCGTAAGGTTGCGCCTATCATGCCGACGAGATCAGCCTTACCCGTGTCCCAAGACCCTGTGGCAAGAATTGAGGGCAGGTAGAACACGGTTGCCGACAGCACATGATGCCCTGAACTGGTCAGTGTGGTGTCGTGGGTCGAGGGGATGGTGATCTCCATCGCGACGTCCGATGAGAATCCGCCCTGTTCGTAGGAAGCGAAGGACCGTTCAAGGTGACCCAAGCTTGGGCAGATGATCAACCGGTCCTTCAGGTGGCGCTTGTCCAAACCTTTGAACGTGGGCATGGCGCCGAGCGCCAGATTGACTTTCGCGAGGCAGCCTTGATGGCGAAATCCTTTGAGTTTCCGCTTCAGGCCCAGCGGCAGTTCGCGTTCAGCTCCCAGCGCGAGCAATGTCGTTACAGGATCGAGGCTGGAGACAATGGTGGGCGCATAAACGGCTTCACCACTGGTTATTTCGACGCCGGCAATATGCCCCTTATCAAAGAGAAAATGATTGACGCGCGCGTTGATCTTCGTCTGCACGCCAGCGGCTTCGGCGGCCCGTGCCAGAGCCGCGATCAGGGCCCCTGCCCCGCCTTGCGGATGGGCGTGTCCGTCGGTGTTTTGCACCTCCATCGCCCGGCGCAGCACCGCGAGGAATGCCGTTCCCATAGCGCGTGGCGGCAGCGCGCTGCCGATGATGGCATCGAACGCGACCGCGCCTTTTAGCAGTGGCGTTGCAAATTCGTGGTCCAGCAACTCGGCAATAGACCGGTCCAGCGCCGCCGCGAAATCCGCGTCAAAGCCTGAGGCGGAGCGGGCAGAATTGCGGCCAGAGAAGAATCCGCCCCGCGCAGAATGCTCGAATGCGCCGCCCGGCGGTTCGTGCAACCAACGATGCAAGTGCTGAGCGGCGCGGCGCAACTTGGTCTCGAATGGCGGCCAAGCCTTGGCATCGGCCGGTGAATGAGCGGAAAGCGATTGGGCGGTGTGACGCAAATCGTCACCTAGCACGATGTGACGACCATCAGGCGACAGGGCGACGCTGTCGATTTTTTTTGCCGTGAACTGCAGACCATGCTTCTGCAGACGCAGCGCCTTCAAGACTGCAGGATCGAACGGTCCCACCAGGTGAGCAATGGTTGACACACGATGACCCACACTGATGTCGCCAGAAACGCACATACCGCCAATGCGGTCTCGCGCTTCGAGCACGACAACCCGGCGCTTTGCTTGCGCCAGCAACGTGGCACAGACAAGCCCGTTGACGCCGCCTCCAATGACGATGATGTCAAAGTCCATGCCGGGCGCGGCGCTACGCATCAGCTTGGCCCTTTGCCCGCTTGTTCAGTCCAATGCTATGTGCGGCCAACAAACCACCTTCGCCTGCAGGTTCGAACATGCTGGTATCTATTGCAATCAGACCCTTCAAGATGGAGTCCGCAATGGACGGCGCTGCCAATGGAACGGTGGCTGATTCGGGTTGTAGGTTGGAACCGCCCTGCCCGCGGCGCTTGGCGTCCATAACCGTTTGCGTTTCTTTTGGGTGTGAAAGTACGGCCGCTTCGACCGAAGCAGAAAATCCAGGCGCCAGAGCCTCGACTGCGTTCATACAGTGGGCGACCAAACGTTCACGACGATTGCCGGACCACGAGCCTTCGCTGGTTTCGGCAGGGATAAAAAGTTCGGATACGAACACCTCCCAGCGTTGAATGCCGTCAGCGATTTGCCGGGGGATCACTCTGAACTCAAGGCAGGGTTCTTGCGGAACTTGGTGGGCTCGGAAAGCTCCGTGGGCCCGGGTCAGGCGCTCAATATCCGGATTCAGCCGCACAATGGCCCCAGACGCCACTGTGGCAGCGTCTACTCCGGGAAGCTTAGGGGCGGAGACTACCGTAAACTTGACTTGCGCGGGCTTCACAGCCCCTTGCAACGGCAAGACATTCCCAGCCGCCTGGCGTCCGCCCGCCAGCAGGTCACCCGTTCGCTCCCGGCCAAGCGTTGAAATGACCGCTGAACCGGCGAATACTGCACCGCCGGTCAGGCGTACGGAATACACCGCCTCGCGTTCGGCCACGATCTCGCTGACGTCTGCGCCAAAATGAATATCGGCGTTATTGTAAAACTTCAGCGTGGCCAGCAGTGCGCGTCTGAGTTCCAAATCGCCGCCCGCCACGAAGCGGCTCGTGTCATCGCCGGCAAAACCAGTTTGGCGCGCCAAAAGAACGGCTGATCCCGGCGCGTGGGGTGAAACGGCCGTACCCATCAGGGCCCCTTGCGCCAACATTCCTTTCAACACTTCGCTGTCGAAAAACTCGTTGAGCCATCTGGCGAGCGGCGCCGCACGAAATAGTATGTGTTCAGGTGGCGGTTCGTCGAGCGTATTTGCCGAGAGCAGCCAAGCGGTGAGCGAATGCATGCCGGCAGATGATTTCGATCTGACCGCCCTGCCAATTCGTGCACGAAAATTCTCAAACGCATCGGCGTCATGCGGCGACACAGTGGCAATACTTGCCTGGGCCGCCTGTGTATCGGGCCACAGGATCAGCGCCTGATCGCTGGTCACGCCAACAACTGCCGGCGCTGAAGCAAGCCGTAAACCATGCTGCGACAGGTTGAGTTCCCGGACGGCCGCCACGCTCACGACGGCATCACGGCCTTCGCCCGCGGCTGCTTCGATGGGGTGACGTTCCAGGACGGCGATCTGGCGTCCGGCGCGCGCGAGCTCCACGGCCGCAAACAGCCCCTCGACATTCGCACCAATAATAATGGCATCGAGGCGATCAATCGCCATTCGTGGTTCGCACCCTGACTTAAGACCTCGGGAGAAATAAAGCCGCCCCGATTCAATCTACGGGTTAGTTCGTACTGTAAAGCCCAAGCTGATGGTTCGCTAAACGGCGAAGCTATACTTAACAGCGCCTCGCATCAAAAAAAACCGCCCGGCGGTGAAGCCGTGCGGTTGAAAAATCAAAACGGCTTGAACGCGTGCCGTTAATTCGTCCCGCGCTTGTGCTCACCCACGACAACGCGGGAGGGCCGGAAGGCGGCCTCCAGCACAGCAATCGCCTTGCTGGGTTCAGCCGCGCCACACATGAACACGTCAAATGCAGCAAAGCCTCTTTCCGGCCAAGTGTGCACCGAGATATGGCTTTCCGCGAGGACAGCCACGCCCGACACCCCGCCGTTTGGCGTGAATTTATGCAGATGGATGTGTAACAGCGTTGCTCCGGCAGCCGTCACAGCGTCCTTCATGGCTTGCTCGATTTTGGACTCATCATCCAGATCTTGCGCGCCCCAAAGGTCGATAATGAGGTGACTGCCCGCAAACGTAACGCCGTTGCGAGTGATAAAAAAGTCTTTGCGATCCTCGTCCGCTTCCCCTTGGGGATCAGGAGTTGAAACCGAAACTGTAACGGACTTCGGCCTGGCGCGGTTCACAGGGAACTGCGTTACTTCGACAGCCGTTCTCTTGCGTGCAGGTAAAGCCATACCGGTTCGCCTATCTCAACAAAAGAGCGTTGCACCAAAAAATGACCATGTAGTGCGGAACTCGCACTGCGTAGCCGCCTCTAGGTGATTCAGACCTGAACTGCGGAGGGAGGGGAATATATGTACGCCCGGCCCCCATGCAAGTATTTTTGGTTCCGTGACGAATAATTTATGTTGGAAGTGTGCACGGGATGTGACGGTTGGCGAACTATGACATTGCGCGGGCGAGTCGCTGCACCTATACGACGCGCGATTAAACCTTTTGCAGCGGCGAAATTTTTTCTACCGCTGCCACTCCTCTTTACTATCTCTCTTGAACCCGGAGCGCACCTCGATGGCGAACGCATTTTTGGAGAAATTGCACCCTGGATACGCGCAGACGATCGAACTAGCCGGTGCGCCAATTGTCGAGGAAAAAAGCCAGTTTCAGAGCATCAAGATCTTCGATTCACAACGCAACGGACGCGTGCTCGTGCTTGACGACATCGTGCAGCTGACGACGCGCGACGAATGTGGTTACTCGGAAATGTTGACGCATGTTCCCATGCTTGAACACGGGCAGGTGCGTGAAGTCATGATCGTCGGCGGTGGCGACCTGGCAATCGCCGAAGAAGCGCTTAAGCACAGCGGCGTTCAAAGTGTTTTCAACGTCGAAATTGACGAACGGGTGGTCGATTTGTCGCGGCGCCATTTGAGCGAAGTCAATGCGGCTGCCTTCTCTGACAAGCGACTCAGCATCCAGATTGAGGACGCCTTCGTCTTCTTGGCCGACAAGCAGAATAGTCACCGCTTCGACCTGATCATCGCCGACAGGCCCGATCCTGTGGGTCCGGCTGAAGTCCTGTTCGGCGACAATTTCTATAAGCGCGTGTCGGAAGCGTTGGCACCGGGCGGGTTTGCGGTGTTCCAAAATGGCGTGCCGTTTTTCCAGCCTGAAGAGCTAACTGACACACTGAAGCAAATGCAGCGCACGTTCCGCTACTGCGGCGTCTATGTGGCTGTGGTGCCCAGCTATATCGGCGGCTTCATGGCGCTGACCTGGGTCAGCCAGGATGCGGTGCTGGGTGATCCGGCGAAGTGGACGGGCTTGGAGACGGCGTTTGCGGCGGCGCGTTTGAAGACCGATTACTACACACCAGCCATCCACCGCGCGGCCTTCGCGCTGCCGGCGTGGATGGAGCGGTTGGTTAAGGCGTAAATTCTCTGAACAAAACTGTCCTGTGCCCGGTTCGTCCTATAAGAAGTGGCGGCAATCCTTAGGGTTGCGCTGATTCTAGGACAGCTTGGTAGCTGAAGGCGGTCCGATCCCCTATGAAGGACCCCTATGGCTGAAGACTTTGCCTTGTTTCTGGTGGTGGGGCTGATCGCGCAATTCGTGGACGGTGCGTTGGGCATGGCCTATGGAATCACCGCATCGTCGTTCTTGTTGGCGGCAGGCGTGTCGCCCGCCCACGCCTCGGCCAGCGTCCACATCTCGAAATTCTTCACCACCGCCGCCTCTGGCGCCGCTCACGCCTCCTACAACAACGTCGACTGGGGTCTGTTCTGGCGCCTCGCTTTGTCGGGGGCAGTCGGCGGCGCGCTGGGCGCCTATGTGCTGACCTCGTTTGACGCCAACATCATCAAGCCCTTCATCATCGCCTATCTGGCGGTGATGGGCGTGGTCATCCTGTGGCGCACTTTGCGCAAGCCGATCGGCGTCAAGTTCACCTCGCGCACCATTGCACCGCTGGGATTTACCGGCGGCTTTCTTGACGCCATCGGCGGCGGCGGCTGGGGCCCCATCGTCACCACCAGCCTCATCGGCCGCGGCGGCGAACCGCGCATCGTCATCGGCTCGGTCAATGCCTCGGAGTTCTTCGTCACCGTCGCCATTGGCACGGCGCTGATCGCCACCATCGTCACCGGCCACTGGAAGGACTCAGGGCTCATCATCAATCAGGCTGCAGCCATCGCAGGCCTGATCGTCGGCGGCTTGATCTCAGCCCCCATCGCCGGGCGCTATGTCTCGGTCATCCCGCGCAAAGCTCTGGGCGTTGCCGTCGGGCTGCTGGTGCTGACGCTGGCCACGTATCAGGCCGCAGCCATGCTGAAACTGCTCTAGTGTACTAGGCCTGGTTCAGCCGCGACCCTGGCAGTGAGGCCATCGCCAATGCCGCCGCGCTGTTTACTATTTGGTTGGCGCAAAACCGACGGATGGTCTGTGTATACACAAACGCATGCATACGTGCATATACCCTGAATCCGCGGTAATCCGAAAAACTTGTTGCGGCCCGCCGATTTTTGGATTCGTCTGGGGGCATGATTCGTCCCGGCTTTCTTTCCCCTG
>JAWXBO010000121.1:0-25003 GCA_034440175.1 Alphaproteobacteria bacterium | reverse complement strand
GCGCCGGATATCCGGCGCGGCCTGCAGCGGTCATGGTGAGAATTGACGTTTTCATCAATTGGATGGCTCGTGTTGACACGCAAAGGCCCATGCCGCGCGCGATTGGCAGGGTGGTACGCGCGCGCAAATCCAAAGTCAAGGCGTGGGCGCGAATTGCGGCGAGCGACTGTGTTCCAAGTGTGATCTGGAAGTGACGCTCTCCCAAAGATCAGCCTTTCACGCACACGATCTGGCGCAGGGTGTGCACTACCTCCACCAAGTCGCTTTGGGCCGCCATCACCGCGTCGATGTCTTTGTAGGCCATCGGGGTTTCGTCGATGACGCCTGAGTCCTTGCGGCATTCGACGTGGGCGGTCGCCGCAATGTGGTCTTCGAGGGTGAAGCGCTCCTTGGCCGCCGTGCGCGACATGGCGCGGCCGGCGCCGTGCGAGCATGTGTTGAACGCTTCCGGATTGCCCTTGCCCCGCACGATGAAAGACTTCGCGCCCATCGAGCCCGGGATGATGCCGAGTTCACCTTTGCCGGCGCGCACCGCGCCTTTGCGGGTGAGCCATACGCGCTCGCCGAAGTGTTCCTCGCGCTCGACATAGTTGTGGTGACAGTTCACAGCGACGTCGAGCGTTTCCAGATCGGGCCAAGTTTCCTTCAGCACCGCCAAAACTGCCGCCATCATCACTTCGCGGTTCGAGCGTGCGTAATCCTGCGCCCAGCCCACCGCTTCGACGTAATCGTTGAAGGACTGCGAGCCTTCGCCGAGCCAGGCGAGATCGCGATCGGCGAGCTTCAAGCCCGCCTGCTCGATCTCCTCTTTCGCTCTGGCGATGAAGTAGGTTCCGATGCGGTTGCCGACGTTGCGCGAGCCCGAATGCAACATCACCCAGACACGGTCCGCTTCGTCGAGGCAAAGCTCGATGAAGTGGTTTCCACCGCCGAGCGTGCCGATTTGAAGCGCCGCCGATCTCTTTGCGGAAATCTTCGGGTGCTTGGCTTCGATCGCTTCCCACCCTGCTTTGTGGCGAGAGTACCAAGCGGCCTCCGCGCGGCGAGGCGGTTGCTTGTGCGAGCCTTGGCCGACGGGAATCGCATTCTCGATGCTCGAGCGAATGGACTTCAGCGAATCCGGCAATTGTGCTGCGGTGACATTGGTCATCACGGCCGCCATGCCGCAACCGATATCGACTCCCACGGCGGCCGGAATGATAGCGCCCTTGGTCGGAATGACGGAGCCCACCGTTGCGCCACGGCCCAGATGGACGTCCGGCATGACCGCGATGTGGCCGTAGACGAACGGCAGCTCGGCGATGTTCTTCAGCTGCTGGCGGGCTTCCGATTCGACGGGCACGCCCACGACCCAAGCTTTGATCGGCACACCGCGCGATTCGATAAGTTTGTGCATGTTGGTTCACCGAGGCCTGTTCGTGCCCGCTCCTTCTACCCTGGCGTTCTGGCTACCTTGGCGTTCTAGCCTTGTAGCCATGGCGCATCAGGATCTTTACGGCGTCCTTGTCGAAGGAAACAAATGTGTCGCTGCCGAGCTGGGCGCCCTCATGCGCGATAGCACCGTCCGCAAAATCGGCGCCATCTTCGAGCAGTGCGACGCCAGCTTCAACCGCTTGGCGGTTCGCGACGACATTCCGGCTGTCGAGAAAGACACGGATCGCCGCAGCGATTTCGGCCACGGGTTTCTTGTAGCCCTGGACGAGAACCCAAACGAATTCACAGAACACCGGTGTCGGGATAGCGATCACCTCAGCGGCCGCCAGCTCGGTCTGCGCAAGTTTCTCCTGTCTCGGGTCGTCACCGACGATTGCGCGAAGGAGAATGTTCGAGTCGGCTATGATCCTCACCTCTTGCCGGCCCATCCGCGGGCGGCGATTTTCTTGATCTCGTCAATTGAGAGTTTCGGGTCGCCCTTGCGCTTCAACAGACCGAAGGCCGCAGTGATGCTGCCGCCCGGCGCGGCTTTCACCTGGACTCTACCATCCGGGAGCTTGTCGACGACGATCTTCTCGCCAGGCTCGACGCCCAGGTGTTTCAAGATGTCCTTGCGAAGAGTGACCTGCCCCTTCGATGTCACGGTCAGCGCGCTGCTCATACTCGCAGAGTAAGGCAAGCCCTCCTTTTTAGCAAGGCAAACTTACCTTACCCAATCATTGATGAATACTCTCACCGTGGAGGGCGAGGTCGAGGCCTTCGCGTTCCTGGTCGGTGTCGACGCGCAGGCCTATGACCGCGTCAATGAGTTTCAGGATGCCCCATGTGGCAGCTGCACACCAGCCGACGGTGACGATGACGCCGATGGCCTGAATGCCAAGCTGGCCTGGGTTGCCATCGATGAGGCCGCGCAGTCCTTCGGGTGAAACGGCCGTTGCCGAAACGACGCCGGTTGCAAATACACCCGCCATTAGTGTCCCCAAAATACCGCCGACACCGTGGACGCCGAAGACGTCAAGCGTGTCGTCGTATTTCAGGCGCTGTTTCAGGATCGTGCAGGCCCAGAAGCAGACGCCGCCGGCGATGGCGCCGATGACGATGCCGTGCCAGGGCAAGATGTAGCCGGAGGCCGGCGTGATGGTGCCCAGGCCCGCAACCGCGCCCGAGACGATGCCGAGCACCGATGGCTTTTTGCGCTGATACCACTCGATTGCCATCCAGACCAACGCTCCGGCGCAGGCGGCGAGGTGGGTGGCGACAATCGCCATGACAGCGCGCGAATTGGCAGCCAGTGCCGAGCCGCCGTTGAAACCAAACCAGCCGACCCAGAGCAGCCCGGTGCCGATGACGGCGAGCGACAAGTCGAACGGCGCCAAATTCTCCTTGCCGTAACCGAGGCGCGGACCAAGCAAATAGGCCGCAACCAGACCGGCGATCCCGGCGTTGATGTGAACCACCGTGCCGCCGGCGAAATCTAGCAGGCCCATGCTCCCTAAGAACCCTCCGCCCCAGACCCAATGCGCGCTCGGCACATAGACGATGAAAAGCCAGAGCACGCAGAAAGCGAGAAAAGCCGAGAACTTCATGCGGTCAGCAACGCTGCCCGCGACGAGGGCGCAGGTGATGACGGCGAAGGTCATCTGATAGGCCATGAACAGGGCCTCGGGGATGTTGGTGGCGAGCTCATTGGCGCTGTTCATATCCATGCCGAGCATCAGGAAGCGATCAAGCGTGCCGATGATACTGCCGCCGCCGACGAAGGCGAGCGAATAGCCGGCGATCACCCAGAGCACCGAGACCAACGCCGTTGCGGCGGCCGACTGCGCCATGGTGGCCAGCACATTTTTGCGGCGGACCATGCCGGCGTAGAACAGGGCCAGGCCCGGCAGGGTCATCAGCAACACCAGCGCGGTTGCGACCAACATCCAGGCGGTGTCGGCGGCGTTGAAGGTGCTTTCGGCCATTAAAAATTCTCCGTCGTGAAGCAGGACTGCAGGGCTGCATTCCTACGTCCGGGTTATCGTTGCTGTCCACACGCGCTTTGCCCATTTGTTGGGCATATGTGGTTTGAAGCCCGTCAGGTAACGGACAATCTCCTGCCCTCCAAGGCCTGGCGAAGCGCTGCTGGAAGCGTCATGGGTCCGGCAGCGCCGATCACGACCTGGGTGGTGTCGCAAACGCCGACGCATCTGCCACCGGTGAACAAACCACAGCCGATGCCAAACGAGGTCTTGCCGAAATTGGTGACACCCAGTCCGACATCGTAGTCGCCGGGGTATTGCGCCTCAGCGAGGTAGCTTATCGAGAGGTGGGCCACGACCATGCGGGCGCCGCCACGCAGATCGGTCGCGGCCAGCTCGCGCAGAAACGAAACCCGTCCGTCTTCGTAGAAGGCCGCCAGTGCGACGTTGTTGAGATGGCGCTCGGAATCCATGTCGCCGAAGCGCGCGATGACGCGGCGGAAATAGGGATAGGCTGAGCGGACGAGTCGGGAGGGTTCAGGTTTCATGGCGACAGACACCTGCCTTGGAGGCGTTTGTGTGTCAACCACCCGTCCGCTACACTCCGCTCATCACAACATTCCAATTGGGAGACGCCGTCGATGGATTTTCGCATTCCGCAGGAGACGAAGGAGCTGCTGGCCGAGCTCGATGCGTTTATTGAGCGCGAGATCAAGCCGCTTGAGAATCAGGACGACAATATCCGCTTTTTCGATCATAGGCGCGAGCACGCGCGGACCGATTGGGACAATGACGGTTTGCCGCGCAAGGAGTGGGAAGAGTTGTTGCGCGAAATGCGGCGGCGCGCGGACAAAGCGGGTTACCTGCGGCTGGCGCTGCCCAAGGAATATGGCGGGCGGAATATCGGCAATCTTTCGATGGCGATCATTCGTGAACATCTGGCGGCCAAGGGGCTTGGTCTGCACAATGATTTGCAGAACGAGAGCTCGATCGTGGGCAATTTTCCGCAGGTTCTGATGTTCCGCGATTTCGGCACGCCGGCGCAGAAAGAGGAATTCATTCAGGGCATGCTGAAGGGGACGCATCGCCCGGCGTTCGGTTTGACCGAACCCAAACACGGCTCGGACGCGACGTGGATGGAGTCGCGAGGCGTCAAGGACGGCAAGGGCTGGCGCATCACGGGCGAGAAGTTCTGGAACACGGGCGTGCATACCGCCTCGCACGACATGGTGTTTGCGCGTACGTCGGGTAAGGACGGCGAAGCCAAGGGCATCACCTGTTTCCTGGTGCCGATGAAGGCCGAGGGCGTGAAGATCGAGTTTTATTACTGGACGTTCAACATGCCAACCGATCATGCGCATGTGTCGTTCAAGAATGTGTACGTGCCGGACGATGCCGTGTTCGGGCCGGTCGATAATGGCTTGTCGCTGGCGCGGCATTTCGTGCACGAGAACCGCATTCGCCAGGCGGCGTCGTCTTTGGGCGCTGGCGTTTATTGCCTGAACGAATCCGTCGACTATGCCAAGGTGCGCAAGCCATTCGGCAAGCCGCTGGCCGCCAATCAGGCGATCCAGTTTCCAACGGTCGAGTTGTTGACGCAGGCGGAGATGCTGCGGCTGTTGATCCAGAAGACGGCATGGGAGATGGATCAGATGACGGGGCCGGAGATCCAGATCAATCTCTCCGACAAAGTTTCTATGTGCAATTATTGGGCGAACCGCTTCTGCTGCGAGGCGGCCGACTGGGCGATGCAGGTGCATGGCGGCATGGGCTATTCGCGGCACAAGCCGTTCGAGCACATCTATCGCCACCACCGGCGCTATCGCATTACGGAAGGCTCGGAGCAGATCCAGATGCGCAATGTGGCGGGATATGTCTACGGGTTCCTGGGCAGCAACCGGAAGGGGGAGTAGCGCTGTTCCGACGGACGGCGTTAGCGCCGTCGCTTGCGCTGCGGCTTCGATATTCCGAATGCGTCGGTATGCTCACCTTCCAGCCAAGCCCTGTCTTGCCTGCTCAGAGGCTTTAGGAATGCGTCGTCGGGAATCTTTCAATGCTTTGCCGCGCCGGGTTTGCGCGGTTGCAGCGCGGCGACAGGTGTGAGCTTCACCATCGGCTTGCCGTTACGCGCGATTACGATGTCGTCGTCCGCAACAGCGGCGTCGATGAGTGCGGACAACGTCGCCTTCGCATCCGCTATGTCGACTGTCTTGTTCATGAAGGCACTCCGCTGAATATCGTTGTGCTGGTCAAGTGATATGATCAACTGGGAAACCGGTGCCGGGCTCCAACCATTGCGCGAAGGCCGGCCAGGCGGCAATGTATTGAGCCAGGGCCGCGTAGCCTAGCTTGTTCGGGTGCGCGCCGTCACCGGCGGCAACTTCGCGCCGCCAGGGCTCGCATTGGCCCACGAATGTCGCCGTTTCAAGGAACGGCAAATCGAGTCGAGCGCAGAGCTCAGCAATTTCGCGCGACAAGGCAGCCAGCCGTCCGTTGGCGACTGCGTCGCGCAGCGGAGGCGGCGGTCCGATCATCAGGGTGGGAGCGAAACTGCGCGCTGCAGTTAGAATCTCTTCCGCGTTGTTGAGCGAACGTGCGAGCGGCACGCGCGCCTCGCCGATGTCGGCAGCCGCGCAATCGTTGGTGCCGAACGAGAATGCGAGACGTGGGTTGCAGCCATCGGGAAGGCGGCGGCGCGCTTCGTCCTGCCAACGCGCGGCGATGTCGTCACTCGTGTCACGGCGGATGCCCAGATTGTAGAACGATACGTCAAGGCCTCGATGCCGCGCGGCTGCGACCAGGCGTCCGGGCCAACCGAGCGCCTCGTCGTCGCCTGTGCCGTTGACGAAGCTGTCGCCAAAGAAGCAAATGCGCATGGCCGAATTACACGTGCCCCATCACGCGCTTGGGCTTGTAGGGTTCTTCCAGCGTTTTCATATCTTCGGCGTCGAGCTTGAGGGTTAGCGCGGCGACGGCGTCTTCGAGGTGGCCTGGTTTGGAGGCGCCGACGATGGGGGCGGTGATGCCTGGTTTCGACAGCAGCCAGGCGAGCGCCACTTGTGCGTTTGGTTTGCCGTGCTTCCTGGCGACCGAGGTGACGCGCTCGACGATCTGGAAGTCTTGCTCGGTGTAGTAGAGCATGTGGGCGAATTCGTCGGTTCCGGCGCGAGAGGTTTCGGCGTTGGCGGCGCCCGCCTTTTTTGGATTGTCGCCGGGTTTGCGGTTGCCGGTGAGGAAGCCGCGGGCGAGCGGGCTCCACGGGATGACACCGATGCCTTCGGAAATCGCGAGCGGCAGCATTTCTCGCTCCTCTTCGCGGTAGGCGAGGTTCATGTGGTTTTGCATCGAAACGAATTGCGCGAAGTTGTTGGCGCGTTGCAGGCCGAGGGCTTTCATGAACTGCCAGGCGTGCATGGATGAGGCGCCGATGTAGAGCGCCTTGCCGGCTTTGACGACGTCGTTCAAAGCTTCGATTGTTTCTTCGATGGGTGTTTCGGGATCCCAGCGGTGGATCTGGTAGAGATCGATGTAATCGGTGCCGAGGCGTTTGAGGCTGGCGTCGATCGATTCCATGATGTGTTTGCGCGACAGTCCGCGGTCGTTGGCGCTCTTGCCCATGATCCCGCACACTTTGGTGGCGATGACCACTTGATCGCGCTTGGCCAATTCTTTAAGCGCGCGGCCGGTGACTTCTTCGCTGGTGCCGATCGAATAGACGTCGGCGGAATCGAAGAAATTGATGCCGAGGTCGAGCGCCTGCTTGAAAAATGGACGCGCGGCGGCATCGTCGAGCACCCAGTCGCGCCATTTCGAGCTGCCGTAGGTCATGCAGCCGAGGCAAATGCGCGATACTTTCAGGCCGGTTTGGCCGAGACGAACGTATTCCATGGAAATTCTCCGTGTGGTGAGCCATCTTCGCGCAAGGTTCGATTTGATGCGAGCGAAATTCGATGGATGTTCGCCACTACAGCGATGGGCAGGCATTCTGGCACGAGATCGCCGCGCCTTTGTGCGCGCAGCCGGTGCGCAACAATGTGTTCGCGGGCGTTGCCAACCGCATCCGCAAGGAAACGCGGAAGGACATTTTTCGCGCCGGCGTCTTTGACGGGACGGCGTTGGTGCTGGGTGCGCTTCGCCTGCCCCCGCACCGGCTGAGCCTCGCGCAGGCCGGGCTGGGGCTTGCGGGCGTGAACGCGCTAGTTCGCCATCTCGTCGAGGCCGAGATTGCGGTGCCCGGCGTGTTTGGCGAGCAGCACCTGGCTGAACAGTTTGCGGCGCGCTGGTCGATCGCCACGGGACAGATGCGGCAAGGGCCGAGGCCTGGCGGGGTGCAGAACCTCTATGAGATCACGAAAGTGGTGGCGCCGCCAAATGTCCCCGGTGCGATACGGCCGGCGCGCGCGGGCGAGCGCGATCTTGTTTTGAAGTGGGAGTTGGCGTTTGCCATAGATGCCGGATTGCCGGAGGCCGAACGCGGCGTCGACTATGTGACGCGTTTTGTCAACGAAGGTATCAGTGACGGCACGTTCCGCGTTTGGGAGGTCGCTGGCGAAACGGTCGCCACGGCGCGGTTTCGTCCGATCGGCGAGAGCGGTGCACGCGTCTCCGGCGTCTATACACCGGATGAGTGGCGCGGCCGGGGCTATGCATCGGCGTTGACGGCAGCCTTGTCGGAGAATGTGTTGGCGGCAGGTCTATGGTGCTGCCTGTTCGCAGACGCCGACAATCCGGTCACCAACCGGATGTATCAGCGCATCGGCTATGTGAAGGTGGCGAGCTTTGCCGACGTGTTGTTTGCTGAACATTGACGCGCATTATTCTTTAAGCAACGCTTCAAAGCGCGGATCGCCGCGGAGTTTGTCGTAGATGGGGTCGAGGCGCAGGTCTACCTTTGTGAGGGGACCGAAGTATGAAAGTTTCAGCAGGCGTGCGATCTCCGGGATCGCTCGGTCGCGGCCGCCGAAATAGGCCCAGATGCGCATCCGCGTTTCTTCATGGTCGAGACGTTGGGAAACGTCTTTTGCTGCGATGCCGATGGCCTTTTCAACATGCTTCAATGCATTTTCGCGGTCAACAAGGAAGCAAAAGGTCCATGCCAAACCCACAAGGGGGGTAGGATTCTTGGGTTGTCGCTTCATCTCAACGAGATAAAGGGTGCGAGCCTGTTCGAAGTGTTCCGCCCCGCCCTTAGCGTCGCCTGACAGGGCGTGAAGGCGGCCGAGTTGCAGATTGAGGTTGGCCGTCGTCAATTTGTCGGACTTCTGGTCCAGCATGGCCTGAAGTGCTGTGATGGCCACACCATATTGCCGCTGGAGAACGGCCTGACGGACAATAGAGTCATATGCTTGGTTTTCCGGTCGCGATTGCAGCAGCGGCTTGAGCACGATTTCGGCCTCGTCGAGGCGGCCAAGTGACTGCAGGATCCGGGCTTTCATCGAGATCAGCTCAACATCCCCTGGCGACAGATTGAGGGCGCTGTCGACTATGCGCAATGCCGGTTCAAAGTCACGCATGCTCACAAGCACACCTGTCAATAACCAGTGAAGATCGGCACGCAGCGGGTCGAGCGAAATAGCCTGTTCGATATGGGACTTGCTTTCCTCCCACCGGCCGAGGCGCCGTTCGACCAAGGCCAACGCCCGCAGACTCTCGTAATTACTGGGCCATTTCGCGCGCACTTTTTCAAATTGCGTTCGCGCCGCCGCATAGTCCAGTTCGACATAATACTGATAGAACCCCTTCGCGAGCTGTACTTCAGCTATTTCGGACTGCAGGCGCAACGCGGTTTCCAGAGCTGTGTGCGCCGCGTCGCGTTGCGCATCGGTTTGCTCATTGTTAAAGTAGACGAGCGCCTCGTTCCACGCCAAAGCTGCCCAAGCGATCGTAAAGTCCGGATCAAGGCGGACGGCATCCCGGAACGACTTCGCCGCCTGCATGTATCCCGCCAGCGAGTCGTTCTGGCGAGAGAGCGTCAGGCCGCGCAGATAGGCGTCGTAGGCGTCGGTGTTTGTGGTCGGTGTGGCGGAGATCGACCTCTTTTCTGCTCCGGTCACCGTGGCGCTCAGGGTATTAGCGATGGCAATGGCGATTTCGCTTTGAACGGCAAAGATGTTGTCGAGTTTGCGGTCGTAGATCTCGGCCCAAAGGTGGCCGTCGGTTGAAGCCTTGATCAGCTGGACGTTGACGCGAACGTTGCCGCCCTGGCGCTGAATGCTGCCTTCGAGGATGTTGGCGACGCCGAGTTGCCTGGCGATCTCCTTCAGATTGTCGGGCCTGCTGGATAGATGCGATGTCGAGGTGCGTGAGATGACTTTGAGCGACCCGATCTTGGCCAGCCGCGTCAGGATTTCATCCTGGATGCCGACGGCGAAAAAGGCGCTGTCTTTTTCGGAACTGAGGTTTTCGAAGGGCAGCACCGCGACGGACGCTTCGGGGATTGACGGCTGAGGTTTCTGCGCTTCGGTCTCTGGCGCATCCGGCTTTGGCGCTTCGGCGGTGGCGGATGCCTCCAGCGGTTCGCGGTTGGCGGGCATGAAGAACTGCGCGAGCGCGATGACGACGACCAGCGCCAGCATGCCGGCCAGAATGATATCCGTCGTTTGCGGCTTGATCATTGCGCCGCCGGCCGAAGGGACGGTGCGCTTGATGCCTTCGGGCGTAATCTCGAAGAACCAGCTGGCGACGAGGGCGGCCGGAAAGCCCATGGTGAGTAATGCGACGATAATGGTTGAAAACGAATCCGGCAGCTTCAGCGCCGTCTGCAGCGACAGCGCCACCTGCAGAATGATCCACCCCGCCACGACATAGCCGGAGGCGATGCGGAGCACCTTGCGGCGCTGGAGTTCTGATATGAATCTCTGCATGGATCGCCGATCTGGAATCGCGGAAAGGGAGGTCGCGCCCCGTTGTACCAGAATGCGGGCGAATGGGAACGCCTTAGCCAAAGGTTAAAACTGGGAATTTGGTTTTCGGGGGTTGACATTTGAGATGGTTCGTTCTATATACGTTCTTTCTTGTGTTTTACTTATTTTTCTATAAGCAGGATTTTTCAATTCACGGCCTGTTTGGATGGGCAGTTGGCGGTGCGACTTAGTCGTTGAGTAAGCACCGGTGATTCGATTTCGCGAGATTCGATTTCGCGAGAATGGCCCGGCCTGTTACGCTCTGTTTCGGAGTTTAGAATCAGCTACAAGTTGTGTCCGCCCCAGCTGCGGTGTGCTTTGTGAGGTGAAATTTGCGATTTGCGAGGAATCATCGATGTCCGCCCGGCACTTTTTGAATTCTGACTTGATCGGCAGGCTTGGCGGGCGCGGTTTGCTGGCGACGCCGGCACTTGTCGTCGATCTGCGGGCGTTTGAACGCAATGTCGAAGCGATGCAGGCGCATTGTGAGCGCGCTGGGTTGAAACTTCGCGCGCATGCCAAGACGCACAAATCGGTGACGATAGCGCGGCGGCAGATCGCAGCAGGCGCGGTTGGTGTGTGCTGTGCGA
Source organism: Alphaproteobacteria bacterium (assembly GCA_034440175.1). GTDB lineage: Bacteria > Pseudomonadota > Alphaproteobacteria > Micropepsales > Micropepsaceae > SZUA-430. The sequence continues at coordinate 14,116 of JAWXBO010000121.1, read as the reverse complement.
AGCTGGGCGAGGCGGAAACGCTGGCGGAGGGGGAGATTGAGGGATTGCTGGTCACCTCACCCGTCGTAACGCGCCACGGGTTTGCGCGGATTGCAAAACTGAATGGGCAGCTCGCCGATTTTATGATTGTTGCCGACAGTGCGGTTTGCGTCGATGGCTATGCGGGGGCAGGCGTTGCGAGTGGCAAGCGGCTGAAGGTGCTGGTCGATGTCGATATTGGATTGCATCGCACGGGGATACGTCCGGGTGCTCCGGCGCTGGAGCTGGCGCAACGCATTGTGGCGTCCCCGCATCTTCAGTTCATGGGGCTGCAGGGCTATGCGGGGCAGTTGCAGCACGTGCCGGAGTTTACCGACCGGCGGACGCAGTCGCTGGCGGCGTTGAAGCTTTTGGGTGAAACGCGTGATCTGCTGATGGCAAACGGCATCGCCTGCCCCATCGTTTCAGGAGGCGGGACAGGGACGTACAGCATCGATGCCGAGGCACAGGTGTTCACGGAACTGCAGGCGGGCTCTTACATTTTCATGGACAAGCAGTACTGCGAGGTGAAGATCGCCAATGCGGCGCCTCTGCCGTTTGAGTGTGCGCTGTTTGTGCAAACAACCGTGATCAGTGCCAATATGCCGGGCCTGGTGACCACTGACGCGGGGTTGAAATCGTTTGCGACGGAGGCTGGATCCCCCGTAATTCATTCCGGCGCGCCTGAGGGGGCGAACTATTTCTTCTTTGGCGATGAGCAGGGCGGGATCATGGGGGCTCCCGGCATGAAACTTGGCGACGTTGTGGCCTGCACGGCGCCGCATTGCGATCCGACGGTGAATTTGTACGACGTCTATCACGTGGTCGACGGCGACAGGCTGATTGAGATTTGGCCGATTGAAGGGCGTGGGCGGTCGGCGTAATCACCAAAGTGAACCGATTGCTCATGGGTGGTTCATACGCCTACCGTCATGTTTTTGGTGCGGATTTTGGGGACCGTGTCGCAAATGGGAGACTTTAGATGAAAATACTGGGTACGCTTGTTTTTGGTGCGCTTGCCCTTGCCGCCGCAAATTTTGCAACGGCGGCGCAAGCAAAGGCAGACGACTTCGGCGTCTAGTTCGGATCAAACGGATTCAGCGTTCAAATCAACGACTACAATGGGCGTGGCTACAATCGGAACCGCGACTGCTGGGACCGCTACTATCGCGCCTATGTGCCATGCAGGAACTACAACTCGTATTACTCTGGCAACTACTACGGCGGCAATTATCAGAATCGTAGAGGTCACCGGAATCACGGCTGGAACAGCGGTGGCCGGCGTGGTGGAAATCACGGCCATCGAGACGGCGGTCATCGCGGCAGACACTGAACGCTCGTCAATTTTACTTTTCAGGCGGGCCGCATCGGCTCGCCTTCTTCACTTAGCTTGAGGTGCGCATTTAGACCTACGATCTCGTTATATGCGGCGAAGGTCACGCGTTCGATGGCTGGATCGGGCCTGCCGAAGGCGAGTAGATTCGTGTAAACACGTTGGGCAGTCCGGGTGGTGGCGAGAAGCGACGAGATCGGGAATAGGATCAGGCGACAGCCAAGCGCGCCAAGGTCCGCTGCGCTGAGTATCGGCGTCTTACCGTCTTCGACCATGTTGGCGACCAAAGGTATGCCTTGAAATCGTTTGGCGATTGCACGCAGTTCTGTTTCAGACTGGGGTGCTTCGATGAATAGTAAGTCTGCACCTGCCTCATGATAAGCTTCAGCCCGTCGAAGCGCATCGTCTAGCCCATTGACGCTTCGCGCATCTGTTCTTGCAATGATGAGAAAATCGCGGGAGTCTCGCGTGTGCACTGCCGCTTTAATCTTTGCTGCGCCTTCTTCCATGGGCACCACCTCTTTGCCGTCCATGTGGCCGCAGCGTTTGGGCAGGACTTGGTCTTCGAGTTGAATGCAGGCGGCGCCGGCCTGTTCGTAGGCGCGCACGAGGCGCTCAACATTGGCGATGCCGCCATGGCCGTTGTCGCCGTCGGCGATCAGCAGCACGGGTGCCGCGGCGGCTGCGAGGGCGCGGACGCGGTCCGCCATTTCAGTAGCGCTGACGATGCCGATGTCGGGGACACCGAGGAGAGACCCTGCGACGCCGAAGCCGGTCATGTAGACGGCTTTGGCGCCGGCCTGCACCGCAATGCGCGCGGTCAGGGCGTCGTAAGCTCCGGGCGCGATCAGTGGCCCCTTTGCCAATAATTCGCGCAGCGTTGCTGGACTATTCACTCGTCGTCCTCAATTGCATCGCGAACTTTTTCGTCTTCGGGAATGGCATAAACATCATTGAACCAGCGTGAGAGATCGACATCGGCGCAGCGCTTAGAGCAGAAGGGGCGCATTTTCAGGTCCTCCGGTTTTTTGCAGATCGGGCAGGAGCGCTGCGTCATTGATCTGCACCGACGTCGAATTGGTCACGGGCGAAATTCGCGCGGGCCTCGAAGCGCAGACCGGCGGCGGCGTATTTGCGCAGGTTTTGAGAGAACTCTTCGCCCTGCCCTTCGATCCAGCGCACGACTTCCGGCGCTGCATAGGCGGTGAGTTTTGTGCCGGGCCGCGCCCTGGCTTCGCGTGCGACGCGGCGCAATAATTCCGCGGCGACGGTGACCACAGTTTTGATGCGGCCTTGGGCCTGGCAGGGATCGCAGTGTTCGGTGAACAGTTTGACGACGGGTTCGCGCACGCGTTTGCGTGTCATTTCAACGAGGCCAAATGCCGACATGGGAAGTATCTGCGTCGGTGTGCGATCAAGAACAACACTTTCGGTAAGGACCGTGAGAACCTGGGCAATGTTTTCTGGTTCGCCGAGGTGAATGAAATCGATGACGATCAGCCCGCCGATGCCGCGCAAGCGCAGTTGACGGCCAACCTCGGCGGCAGCTTCGAGATTGGTTCTGAGCGATGTTTCTTCCAGACCGGTCGCTTCAGTGTAGCTTCCGGAATTGACGTCAATTGAGGTCAAGGCTTCGGTTGATTCAACGGTGATCCAGCCGCCGGAGCGCAGCCGTACGCGAGGCTGGAGCAGCGCTTCGATCTCGCCCTCTATGTTGTACTGATCGAAGAGCTGGCCTGGCCCGTTGAACAAATGGATCTTGCCCAGCGCTTCAGGCATTGCGCGTGCGGCGTAAGATTTTGCCTGAGCGACCGCTTGGGCATCGTCGATGAGTATGCGTGTTGTGTCTTCATCGACGCCATCGCGCATGGTGCGTTCGACGGGGTCAAGGTCGTGATAAACTGTCGCCGGAACCTTCACCATATTGCGGCGCGCCTGAATCGTCCGCCACTCGTCCCCCAGCCGTGCGATGTCGGAGGCGATGTCGTCCTTCGTCGCCGACAAGGCCGCCGTGCGCACGATGTAGCCGGCGCCTGCAGGTGCGCGCGGGTCAGTTTTGGTTATTTCCGTGACGATTTCAGTGAGGCGCGCGCGCTCGGGTTCATCTTCGATCCGGCGTGAGAGGGCGACGCCCGACTGATTGGGCACCAGCACTACCAGGCGGCCGGGCAACGTCACGTTGGCCGAGAGGCGGGCGCCTTTTTCGCTGATCGGATCCTTGATCACCTGCACCAGCACTGCTTCGCCTTCACGCACGCATTTCGAAATGCACGGTTGATCGGTGAAGCTTGGCAAATCGGCCAAGCATCTGGCTTCGCGGGCGGCGAGGAACCCGGCACGTTCGAGGCCGAGGTCCACAAAGGCGGCTTGCATGCCCGGCAATACGCGTTGAACGCGGCCCAACATGATGTTGCCAAGCAGCCGGTGCCCTGCGCGCGCATTCCCCCCATCGGCAATCGTGCGCTCGAAGAAGATTTCGCTCAAGCGCGCATTGTCGACAAAGGCCACCCGCGTTTCAGCGGGTCCGATATTGATCAGAACTTCAGATGCCATGATGCTTCAATAGTTAGTTTGGCTGGGAGTGTAGCAGTTTCACGCCACTCCGCACGACCTTAAGAGTTGAAAGGTTTCCAACAGCGGCAATCCTACAACGTTTGAGTAGGAGCCTCCCATAAAGCGGACAAAAATGGCGGCCCGGCCCTGGATGGCATAGCCCCCGGCCTTGCCGAGGCCCTCACGGGAAGTGACGTAATCCGCGATTTCCTTGCTATCGAGCCTGCGAAAGGCAAGCTTGGTTTCGCTGATGCGCGAGTGAATTTTTCCGTTCACATCCATGATTGCGATCGCGGTGTAGACCGTGTGCCTGCGCCCGGACAACAGCGTAAGGCATTTAGTGACAGTGCCATCATCTTCTGCTTTGGGCAGAATGCGCCGGCCGCAGGCAACGACCGTGTCGGCCGCAAGGATGACGGCGTGATCTTCCAGTGCCAGGCGGGATTTTACGGCCTGAACCTTTTGTAAAGCGATGCGCAGCGCATGAGCGCGTGGCAACTCGTCGGCCTGTTGGCTTTCGTCGATTTCGGCAGGTAGCACGCGATCCGGCGTTATGCCGATCTGTTCCAGCAAGGCCAAACGGCGCGGGCTCGAGCTGCCAAGAATGAGAAGGGAGCGCTCCACTATTTGCTGCGGTAGACGATCCGGCCCTTCGTCAAATCATAGGGCGTCATTTCGACCGTAACTTTGTCACCTGCGAGAACGCGAATACGGTTCTTGCGCATTTTGCCGGCTGTGTGGGCGATGACCATGTGATCATTGTCAAGCTTCACGCGAAATGTTGCATTGGGCAGGAGTTCTGCCACTGTGCCTTCGAAACTCAGGAGTTCTTCTTTCGCCATTCGATCGTGTCTGGAACCTCTTGATGGTGCGCGGTTGCGGGATTGGGGCGGAGAATGGCAGCGAAATCTATAAAATCAAGGTGGCAAAAGGTTTAGATTTCCGGCGCCGAACGCGTGCCGAAGTGCTCTTTGAGGAACCTTAGGATCGTATCACGTGCATCGCGATAGGCGGCCAGGCGCTGTTCACGGGAGCCCTCATAAGCGCTGGGATCGGGGACTTTCCAGTATTCCACCTCAACGGCCATACTGCGCGTGAGTTCAAGCGCTTTGTGACGCGCCTGTGGACTTAATGCGATGATGAGATCGAATGACGTATCGGCGAGGGTTTCGAATGATTTTGGGTGAAACTGGGACAGATCGATTCCCATTTCGTCCATTACAGCGACGGCCAAGGGATCGGGCGTTCCGGCGCGCACGCCACAGGATTCGATGTAAATGTGCCTGCCATAAAGATGCTTCATTAAGGACGCCGCCATTGGCGAGCGAATAGCATTCAACGTGCAGGCAAAAAGTACGGCACTGGGCAAATCATTGGATGCCATCGCTCACACCTTGACGTGCAAGGCACAGATGAGTGTGAACAACCGGCGGGCCGTATCATGATCAATCGCAATCTTTCCGTTCAAACGGTCCCGGAGAAGGTGGGAGCCTTCATCGTGCAGTCCGCGACGGCCCATATCGATGGCTTCGATCTGCGACGGTGAAGCGCTGCGAATGGCCTGGTAATAGGTATCGCAGACAACGAAATAGTCACGGATAACGCGCTTGAGCGGAGTGAGCGACAAGAGATGCGTGAATTGCGTATCTCCGGTTTCGCGCGAGATCTGAAACACCATCCGGTTTTCCTGAATACCCAACCGCAGACGATAGGGTCCATCGACGGCGCCGCTGGGAGCGAAGTAATTTTTCTCAAGAAGATCGTAGATGGCGATGCGCCGCTCGTGCTCGACGTCGGCGCCACGGTGGGCGATGCTGGCCTCATCGAGTTCGATGCCTATCAGGCGCGTGGAGTCTTGAAGACTTTCCTCCTCGCCGCTCATTGGTTTGATCTGATGCGGATTGAGCGTGCGTGGGCGTCCAGACCTTCGGCGTCTGCCAGTGTTGCGGCCTGTGGGCCCAGCTGTGCCAAAGCCCCAGGTGGGCAACCGAGGATCGTTGTACGCTTCATGAAATCCAACACCGAAAGACCGGATGCAAAACGTGCGGAGCCTGACGTCGGCAGCACGTGATTGGGGCCGCCGACATAGTCACCGATGGCTTCGGGCGTGTGAACTCCCAGGAATATTGCGCCCGCGTGCCGGATCTGGCTTGCCATCGCGGCCGGATCGGCGATGCAGAGTTGCACATGCTCGGCGGCCAATCTATTTGCCAATAGCGGCGCGTCGCCAATGTCGCGCAACACGATCAACGCACCGTGATTGGCCCAGCTTGCGTGGGCAATGGAAGAACGGGAAAGCGTGTTGAGCTGGAGATCCATTTCAGTTGCGACGGCGCGTGCGAACGCTTCGTCATCGGTGATCAGTATGCATTGGGCTGCACTGTCGTGTTCGGCCTGTGCCAGCAGATCCGCGGCGATCCAAGCCGGATTGTTGTCTTTGGCGGCTATGATCAAGACTTCGGACGGTCCGGCGATCGAGTCGATGCCGACGTGGCCAAAGACCTGGCGCTTGGCTTCGGCGACATAGGCATTTCCGGGACCAACGATCTTGTCGACGGCTGGGATTGATTGGGTTCCATAGGCAAAGGCCGCAATCGCCTGGGCGCCGCCGATGCGATAGATTTCATGCACACCGGAAAGTCTGGCGGCTACGAGGACCAACGGATTGAGCCTGCCGCCGGGCGCCGGAGTTGCGGCAACTACGCGTTTGACGCCGGCGATGCGGGCAGGGATTGCATTCATCAGGACGCTTGATGGGTAGGCCGCCAAGCCGCCAGGGACATAAAGACCTGCGGCATCTACGGGTGTCCAACGCACACCAAGGGAGACACCTGTGCCGTCGATATAGTGATCGTCCTGTGGCAGGTGACGGCGATGAAATGCATCTATGCGTGCGGCGGCGAGTTTGAGCGCTTCCACCGCCGCCGGGGACGCCAGCGAGATTGCTTTGTCCATTTCTTCTTCACTGATGCGAAGAGTTGCCTGCGTCAGGTCGCACGTGTCGAAGCGGCGCGTGTAATCGATCAGCGCGTCATCGCCGCGCCGGATGACATCGGCAATAATCGGGGCCACCACGCCGTCAACTTTCACTAATGGTTCGCGCTTGCCCGCGACAAGACGGTCAAATGCCGTGACGAAATCATTTGAGTTTTGATTGAGCCAAACGGGCATTGGGTCCAACTAACTTGCGGATTCGTCTGTGGCAACTCCATGGCCCGGACGGTGAGGCGTGGACCATGGCGCACTGATGTCGCTGAGCCAAGCATCGAGACATTCGACCTCCAGCTTCAGTGCGCCACCGCCGGCAAATGTCAACGTAATTGTGCCTGCGGGCTCACCAGCCGGTTCGAACTTCAGCGTTAACAATTCGGCGAGTGCGTTTGCGTTGGCCAGTTTTAATCCCGTCGATTGGACGCGGAAAACACTGTCGAAATGCAGCGCTGAGCGGACCCGGCGATACGGCGCATTCTTGTCGGCTTTTGCACCTTTACTTCTGTCGCCTTCGACGTCTTCCCACAGGAAGCGGTTGAACAGCGCGGCAAAGCGGCGTTTTTTGATATCAAAACCGATGTCCGACACTTTTGCGATCGCGTCTTGCAGGTGTGCTGCAATGACACTCAAGTCGATCTGGTCAATGGCGCGCAGGCGAAGGGGCGTCATGCTGCAGCTTCAGCCTTTGATGCGACGAATGTCAGCGCCAAGTGAGGAGAGCTTTTCTTCTATGCGTTCAAAGCCGCGGTCAAGGTGGTACACGCGGTTGACGACGGTTTCACCTTCGGCGGCGAGTGCGGCAATGATCAGACTGACTGAGGCGCGCAAATCGGTCGCCATCACCGGAGCACCACGCAGGCGTCCCACACCGCGCACGGTCGCCGTTTGATGATCAATCGTGATGTCGGCCCCCATGCGCAAGAGTTCCGGGACATGCATAAACCGGTTTTCGAAGATTGTCTCGGTAATGCGTGACACGCCATTTGCGGTTGCCATCAAGGCCATGAGCTGGGCCTGCAGGTCGGTGGGGAATCCGGGGTAGGCCTCGGTGGTGACTTCAATTCCGGAATAGTGAGCCCCGTTGCGCGAAACGCGCAGGCCGCGATTGGTTGGCTGGATGCCAACGCCGGCGTCCTTCAGAAGCGGGATCACAGAACTGATCAAATCGCTGCGCGTGCCGAGAAGTTCGACTTCGCCTCCCGTTGCGGCAACGGCCATCACGTAGGTACCGGTTTCTATGCGGTCGGGCAGCACTGTGTGGCGGGCGCCATGCAATCGATCGACGCCCTCAATGCGCAGGGTTCGTGTCCCAAGGCCTTCGATCCTGGCGCCCATCGCCAACAGGCAGTTGCCGAGGTCGGTGACTTCCGGCTCTGATGCTGCGTTTTCGAGAACCGTTGTGCCTTTGGCGAGGCTGGCTGCCATCATCAGGTTCTCGGTCGCGCCAACTGACACGAATGGAAACAGAATATGCGCGCCGTGCAATCCCTTGGGTGCGCGTGCGATAACATAGCCTTCACTGAGTTCGATTTCGGCGCCCATTGCCTCCAGGCCCTTCAAATGAAGGTCGACCGGCCGGGTCCCGATCGCGCAGCCGCCGGGTAACGAGACTTTTGCCTGGTGGCAGCGCGCGATGAGTGGACCAATGACCAGGAAGCTGGCGCGCATTTTGCGCACGAGTTCGTAGGGGGCTTCGGTCGATTTGATGGTTTTGGCGTGCAGCTTCAACACGCGGCCGACTTCGCCTTCGTTGTGACCGTTGCCCTCCATCGTGATTTCGACACCCAGCCCGCCCAAAATTTCAGCGAGCTGTGAAATGTCGGTGAGATGAGGAACGCTGGCGAGTGTGAGCGGTTCGTCCGTCAGGAGACTTGCCACCATCAGCGGAAGTGCAGCGTTCTTGGCGCCTGATATCCTGATTTCACCGTTGAGCCGATTGCCGCCACGAATTTGAATTCTGTCCACGCCGTACCCTTGTGTTCGCTTGGCTCTATTTTTCGGTTGACGCTTGTATAGCGCCTGGGTGGATCAAGCGTTCCCCCGAATTCAGCCTTGGTTTATATGAGACCCGGGGGCCAAACAATGGCGAGGGAGCGGCAGAACCTTGTTAATTTTCCTTGGATTTCTGGGAATTATCCTGGGGATCGCCGGCCTGGGCCCGTGCCTGAGCTTTTCGACGTTTCAGGTTTTCGCGCAAGGCTGCCGCTAAACGCGCCTGTTTGGCGTCAGAGGCGTGCTTAATCGGGGCTGCTTTTTTGCTTTCACTCATGGATCACCTTCGCGTCAGGGTGTTGGCCTGCCGCCTTTCCAAGCCTATATCGTTGGCTGCGTTCGTCAATCGCCCGGAGAACCGAAATGGCTCTATTCAGTTTAAAGCGAAAAATGGAAATACCCAGCCCGCAGAATGCTTTACCTGGCCGCGCGCAAGACATGCGCGTTTCAGACACGCACCATGTCCTCGGCACGCGCCTGAAGCCGCCGTATCCGCAGGGGATGGAGGTTGCGCTGTTTGGGCTTGGATGTTTCTGGGGGGCGGAGCGCAAGTTCTGGCCGCTCAAGGGCGTGTATTCCACATCGGTTGGCTATGCGGCCGGACATACCCCCAATCCCACGTATGAGGAGGTGTGCTCAGGCATGACCGGGCACAACGAGGTTGTGCAGGTCGTGTTCGATCCGAGTGTCATTTCCTATGAGCACTTGTTGAAGGAATTCTGGGAGAGCCACGATCCAACCCAGGGGATGCGCCAGGGCAATGATCAGGGGACCCAGTATCGTTCAGGGATTTATGTGACCTCGGCGGTTCAGCAGGAGGCAGCGAAAATGTCGCGCCAAATGTACGAGGCGGCGCTGAGCAAAGCGGGCCGCGAAAAAATCACGACCGAGGTTTTGGAGGCGCCGCCGTTTTACTATGCGGAAGACTATCATCAGCAATATCTGGCCAAGAACCCCAACGGGTACTGCGGCATAGGCGGGACCGGCGTTACCTGCCCGATTTAGAGACCCTTCCATGTGGCCGCAGGCTGCGCTATAGGGGCGCGGAGTGCTGTTGTAGCGTAGGGGTAGCGCAACGCCTTGGTAAGGCGTAGGTCGTGGGTTCGATTCCCACCAACAGCACCAGTTTTTTGAAATCGCTGTCCTGTTTTTTGGAAAAACTGGCGGTTTCCAGCGCCCAAGTTTGGGACGAACAGGACACAGGACACTGTCCCAAAAACACTGTCTCATTTGCCCTGTCCTATGTCCTATCCACCAATGCGGGCGCAATTGTGGGCACTCACCCGCAATGATTTTTCGCGCGGGCTCACGAGGCGGACCTTAACGCACCGGCCGCGCCGGCCGCGCCGATCTGTTCACACTGTCAAGCCGCAGCCGTAGTGTTAGCCGGACATAACTCGTGGCTGCTGTCAGGAACATATAGCGAACTCATTTGAAAATTGCAAGCCCCTAAATGTGTCTGTGCCAAAGACCGGCTGGGAGTTCTTGCCTCCCACCGCCCGGCGTGCTACTGTAGAACATGGGAGAGTGAGATGCGATCCACGACCGTGCGCGAAGCGAACCAGAATTTTTCCAAGCTCCTGGCCGAGGTGGAGCAAGGCGAAACCGTGCTCATCACCAAAAATGGGCGAACGGTGGCCGAGTTGCGCCCCCGCGCGGACGATCCCCGCCAAGACCCCGAATGGCGCACCGGATACGAGCGTATGCTTGAACTCATGCGGACATGGCCCGACCGGGGCTATCGGGTCGGCGAAATTAGCGAGAACGACAAATATGGCGACGCATGAGAGCGCCCATGAACCGCGTCAGCGTCGACAGCAACGTCCTCATTTACGCGGCGCTTGAGCCGCAAAGCGAAAAGGGAAGGCGCGCGCACGACACCATTGCACGCGCGGCCTTGCATGGCGTCTTGGCCAACCAGGCATTGTTGGAATTCGTCGCTGTCGTTCGCCGACGCGCGCCCGAACTCACCGGGAACGCGATCGCCCAGGTGGACGCCTGGTCCAAGACCTTCGAAACGGCCCCAACAAGCGCCCGTGTTGTCGCTGATGCGCTCGCATTGGTCCAACAACACCAGTTTCAGGTGTGGGATGCCGTGATCTGGAGCGCGGCGCGATACGCAGGCGCGAGCGTCTTGTTCAGCGAAGACCTGCAAAACGGCTTCACCAGGGACGGCATGCGCGCCGTGAACCCATTTCTCCTGGATGAGGCGCAGATCCAATCGATCTTCGAACCTGGAGTGCCGCCTTAATTAGGTGACAGTATGCGCTCAGAATATCGCGTAGCCGCCGTCGATGAGGAACGTGTCGCCGCTGTGAAAAGCCGAGGCGTTGCTGGCGAGGTAGACTGCGATGCCGCCGAAATCTGCGGGCTCGCCCCAGCGGCGCATTGGCACGCGCGGGATGACCTTTTCGGCGAAGGCGGGTGAGCTCTGCGCGCCTGCCGTCATATCGGTTGCGATCCAGCCCGGCAGAATGGTGTTGGCCCGCACCCCGTCGCGCGCAAATTCGACGGCGATGGAGCGCATCATCGAGATGACGCCGCCTTTGCTGGCCGCATAATGCTCGTTGCGCGCCGCGCCTTCGATGGCAGCAAGGCTTGCGATCCCGACCAGCGAGCCGCCCTTGTCGCCGCGTGCCGCGCGCTCGCGCATGTGGCGCGCCGCTTCGCGCATCGTGAAGAACACGCCGTCGAGGTTCACGGCCAGGACCTTGCGGTATTGCTCCGTCGTCATCTCAAGGAACGAGCGCGCGGGCGAGCCGATGCCGGCATTGGCAAACACCGCATCGATGCGCCCCATGCGGGTGACCGCATCCACCATGCCCTCGGCCACTTCGCTTTCGCTCGACACATCAACCTTGCGCGAGACAATTTTGACGCCGTGCTTGGCGAGGCTTTCCTCAGCCGCCTTGTTCTTGTCGCCGTTCGTGCCCCAGACAACGACCGAGGCGCCGGCCGCCGCCATGGCATCGGCCATGCCAAGGCCAATGCCACCATTACCGCCGGTGACGAGGGCGACCTTGCCGGTCAGGTCAAAGGGTGTGTAGGCCATGGGTGGTCTCCAGTGTTGAGCGCAAGTTTCTGGTACTCACTACCATTAGTAGGTGACATGGCAATCTATGGAATTTATTGCCCTTCGCCCGCTTGCGGGAGAAGGTAGCGCGCCGCAATGCGCCGTGAGGTATGGTGGGCCACCGCCACCGCGCCACGCCCCCATCGTCTGCAGACCACCTGCGCCGACCGGAGCTTTGGCGTAGGTGGTCTGCAGGGGATGGGGGACCTCCGCAGGAAAAAAATATTTTGAGCAACCAAGCGCAAATGGGCCGGTCGGAAGCCGGCGCTCCCAGGGGGCAGTCCAGCACTGTCACCGTAATTCTCAAATCTGCTTCAGCGCGTTGAGCTGCGTCATGCCCCAGCCGGTTTCGTAGCCGGCGTGTTCGAAGCCGTGGTGGAAGAGTTCAACCAATGTGCCGGCTAGCGCCGGGGACAGGCGTATGGTGACAAAAGTGGGGGCGGCCCAGCCGCGGTTGGGGATCCAGTTGTTTTCGAAGGTGAGTTCTTTGCCTGCTTCAAACACCTGGATGGTGCCGCCATAGCTGACGCGCTTGGCCTCCCACATCACGGCCATTTGAATGCAGCCGCCGGCGCGTGGCTCGTAGACGTCGAGGAACTGACCTTGCGCAGTTCCGGCTTCGGGCGTGCCGGGTTTCGCGCCCCACCATTGTTCCATGCTTTCCTTGGTCAGAAACGCGCCCCAGAGCTCGTTGGGACCCCTGGAAACGTGGATGGAGCGCCGCACGCGCAGTGGTGAATTTTCCGGTTTGGGTGCCATTTGCAGCGGTTTCCCAATAGTGAACGCCAGATGAAGCCTGCCGCAGGGCCGCATTCAGGTGAAGGATGGAAAAGTCATTGCAAATGGGCGAGTGTGAGCCTAATTCCCCGCCCGAAATTGAAAACCGGGCAGCGCCATGGAGGGTGCCAAGTATGTTGAGTTCGAGAATGGCAGTGACTGTCAGCACAATTGCCGTTGCAGGTTTAGTGGCGGCGGGCGGCGCCTTCGGGGCGCAGACGCTGGCGCCGGTTCCGGCTTTGGCACCGACGGAAATTACAATTTATGAAAAGCCCAATTTTCAGGGCCGCTCGCTTACATTCACGAACCGCGTACCCAGCCTGGCGGCTGTGGGCTTCAACGATTTGCCTTCGAGTGTCAAAATCAAAGGCACGCGTGACTGGGTTTTGTGCGAACACCGGAATTTCTTTGGCCGCTGTGTGCGCATTCATTTGAAAGAGAAAGACCTGAAGCGGCAGAAATTTATCGGTGTGGCGTCATCCATGTATCCGGTGCAGATCGAGCCGGTGAAGCCGCGCCCGTAAGGCGGTGGCCCGGGTCCACATTACTTGGCCAGCTTGGCTTTTATGAAATCGTAGTAGCCGAGCGTCTTGCCGCGGACGATGAATTTGGCATTTTGCCAATCCTTGGCGGCGTTGGATTCCGTTCCGTAAAATTGCTCGGGCGAATAGCCCGGCAGTTCGGCGTTCGAGGCGACGGTGAAGCGGCCATTGATGAGCGAGCCGTCTGCGGCGGTTGTGTAATCGACGAGTTTCATTGGGCGCCAGTTCCAGAAGCCTGCGGCAAGGGCCGGCGCGGTGCGGGGAAACTGGGGTCCAAATTTGCCGCGCGTGACTTCGCGGTCGGGATTTGAGTCGACGTAATGCACGGTGCCGTCGTTGTCGACCTTGTAGACATAAACAACATGACCCCACGGATCGTAGATGATGGAACCGGCGCGAATGGTGGCGCGATCTATTTTGGGTGAGTAGAAGTCACTGGCGCTGTAGCCGGTGTCAAAGGTGTGTTCAATGCGAAACATCGCGGTCGAGACGGTGCCACGAATATCGAGCAGGAGTTTCGCGGGATCGGTGTCCGACTGCCATTGAAGTTGTAGCCTTGCGACGACCTGGTTGCCGGCGTCTGAAAAGCGGAAGTCGGGCGTGGAGCCCGACCGCGACATGACATAGAGCGGGTAGGAAAACGGCAAGCCGTTCTTCCAGGCGAAATAGGCGCGCAGCTGGTAGATGAAGTCGGCGCAATCGCCGTCCATCTTCAATTCGGGCGGATCGGTATCGCGATAGGGGTTGGCGGTGCTTTTGAAGCAGGCCCCGGGTGTGTTGCAGGTGTGCTCGCCGAAACCAACAACAAACTCACCGAAGCGCTTCTCGTCGGCCGCG